>JAFDIG010000119.1 GCA_019308145.1 Deltaproteobacteria bacterium
AAAGATAAAAGAAAACTTCCCTGATGAGTCTGTATACAAGACACCTAAAAGGTATAACATATTTTTAGGGAAAAACATACCATCTTTTATAAAAGATTGGTTAATAAGGAAATTTTCAGATGAAACAGGAGAACTTGATGAGATAGGATTGATAAACTTTTTGGATAATCACATCCCTAAAAAAGGATCAAAGCTAAAGGGGAGGTTAGTAAGTGATCATGAGGATATAACAATCCTTGCAAGGATTGTCATTGAACCAGATATAAAGTTAGGAATACTGAAATTTGCAATACCAGATTTAGGTATAAAAATAAATGAAGGGATAGTTCCACATAATATAGTACAGGAACATCCTGAACTAAAAGGAGGAGAAGTTTGGGGAGTAGTAACCTTGAGATACTTTCCACCTGATGAGGGATTAGGAAGAATTGAAATTATAGACTATAAACCTTTTAAGCCTTATGATGTAGATTTGGAATATTTTAGGGAAATAAGGCAAAAATTTACCCTCTCTGAATGGATCGATCTTCTGATTAGATCAATGGAGTATAACCCTGAAGGGTTTAAAAGTCTTGAGCAAAAACTTGAATTTATAAGCAGGCTGCTTATTTTTGTAGAGCCAAGGTTAAATCTTATAGAACTCGCCCCAAAAGGAACAGGAAAATCTTATGTTTTTGGTAATTTAAGTAAATATGGTTGGCATGTAAGCGGAGGGGTTGTTACAAGAGCAAAGCTATTTTATGATATTCAAAAAAATATGTTAGGCATGATAGTAGGTCATGATTTTGTTGCTATGGATGAAATCCAGACTATAAGTTTAAAGCCTGAAAGCGAGGTTATAGGTGCTTTAAAGAACTACCTTGAGTCAGGTGTCTTTACAGTAGCAAATATAAAACAGACAAGCCAAGCAGGATTTATCTTGTTAGGAAATATCCCTTTAAATAGCTTTATGAGACCTAAAGATATAAAATATATGAAAGAATTACCTCACTTCTTTAAAGAATCTGCCTTATTGGATCGTTTTCATGGATTTATTGAAGGCTGGCTCTTACCCAGAATGCAAGAAGATCTTAAGGTTAGAGGCTACACACTAAATGTAGAGTATTTTTCAGAGATTTTACACTCCCTTAGGGATAAAACCGATTTTTCATATATTGTCGGCGAGATGTTAGATATTCCCAAAAATGCTGATACAAGGGATACAAATGCTGTAAAGAGGCTTTCTACAGCATATCTTAAGCTTTTATTCCCTCATGTTAAAAACCCTACTGATATTAATAAAATGGATTTTAATACCTTCTGTTTAGAGCCCTCCTTAAAAAAAAGAGGTATTATTAAAAAACAAATCTCTATTATTGATGACGAATTCGATCCTCAATTACCTAATATAAAGGTTAAAGATTATTTTTAGTAAAGGTTTTAAATTATATTAATCCATTTTTCTGTGATTACTTTTTTATCTGAATTTTTGTCTTTTAAGTGAGTAATGATCTTATATCTACCTTTTTTAAGCCCGCTAAATGTATAAGTAAAGGTTAATGCTACCTCTGTGTTGAAATTCCATGTTTTAAAATTGAGCTTTGCGAAATCCTTTTGACCTCCAAGAATCTTGCCATCTTTATCCGTAAGATAAAAATCTGCGGTAAAACCAAACTCATAAAAACCTTTTGGGCTTTTCTTTATAGTATATCCAACAGGTTCCATATAAAGATAAACAGGCTCTCCTTTGGTGAATTTATCTCCGTATTTAGGTGTGTAAATGCCGTAGCTATTGTTCTCTCCTTTTACAAATCTTACATTGTCAACAAGAAGGGGAGATTGTTTCCAAAAGAGTTGGAGAGAAGATCGTAATGACTTAAGCGCACTTAAATAATCCTTTTTCTCAAAAGAATTTTTAAACCGCGAAAAAAATGGATCAAAAGGACCAGTCGCTAACAATGATATCGATATTGACAAAATTAAAACAGTCCCTAAAATTATAATCATCTTCTTCATGGCTCTTTCCTCCTTTGGAAAAAAATAAAAACTGGTTCTTGTTTTTTAAAACCTTCTCTTATGGGATTAATCCATTTTTGTCTACCAAATCTTGATCTCTTTTAACATTAAATAATAATATATAATAAAATAAAAATATAATAAAATAAAGCAAAAAGTTAATTTTGTTATATCAATAAAATATTGACTCTTTTATTCTATTATTATAATATTTATTTGATTATATCATCAGGAGATAAAATGGAAGATTTTTTTGATCTTAAAGATAAAAGAAAATTCCCAAGAATCTCCACTATGAACTTATTATCAGTAAAGGTTGTTGAACCTAATGGTACTATAGGGAAGGAGATGCCAGGATATACCCTTGATTTTAGCAAAGAGGGGCTTCGTGCTGTTTTATCTTTTTCTCCTTCTATTGGTGCTAATCTCTCTCTAAAGATGGCAATTGAGGATAAAGTGATCTCTTTCTCTGGGGTTGTAAAATGGAAAAAGGAGATAAACAAAGGGAAATATCAAGTAGGAATAAAAGTTGATAATATAAAAGAAAATGAAATAAAACTTTTAAGCGAGCATTTACAAAAGATGTCAGAATTTTACTCTCCTGAGTAATAATCCACAAAATGGAGTATAAAGTAGTTATAGGTAGCAAGGGCATCTTGCCTGTGATACTATATTATATATAATGTTATCAAAATTAAGGTCGGGTTTTATACCCGACCATTTAACATTCTCTTTTATTGGTAAGGTTAAAAGTCCGCGCTACAATTAATAATTAAAATTAAAAAATAAGAAAAATTTCTCTTTATTTTCAGGTCAACAAAGTCAACCTAAACGTAATTACTCTTTGTTATTTTATGCACTAACTAATATTCCCCACCCATCAAAAAGAGCATTATATCTTAAAATATACATTTTGCCATTATCAGCAATTACCTTGTAATAATCCATTTTTGGTTCTTTTCCATAAACTCCGCCTTCATACCATCTGTCAACTATATCTATTATTTTATATTCCCTGCCATTTAATACAAAAGCTCTTGGTGATTCAGGCGTTTTATAGCCACTATAATCCTTAACTAATACTTTTTCCCATTTTAAATTTTTATATTTCATGCTACTTTTCAAAAATCTTTTTATTTAAAAACAAAGATCTCTTTACCTATATTAAAGATCTTTAGGATTAACTACTTAAGTGTAATAGGAACTACAACAGGGGCTTCCTTTGCGGCTGCGTGATTTTCCTTTATTTGTTGAACTGAAATGTAGCGAGGCATCTCCTTTTTTATCTCTATTAACAAAAAGAGACAAGAAAAAAGGATAACAGCGATTATTGTAAGCATAATATTCATATATATATCTTTCATTAAAATGTCCTTTATTGTTGTAAATTTCTTAAGGTTTCAAGGTTAACGATATCCCAATCTCTACCATCTGGGGACCTTCCTTTTGGTGTTTCAAGGATAAAAGGAAGATCTTTTAGCCTTGGATCATTTATAAAAAAAGAAAAAGGATCTTTGCCTATTTTCCCAAAACCGATATGCTCGTGCCTATCAACATGAGAGCCAAGTTCACTTTTTGAGTCATTAGTATGTATCACAAAAAGATTTGAGATCCCCAAAATCTTGTCAAATTTTTCCATGGTCTCTTCATAAGCTTCTCTTGAACGAATATCATACCCAGCAGCAAAGATATGTGCTGTATCTAAACATATGCCAAACCGATCCTTTTTATCAACCATATCAATAATATCCCTTATCTGCTCAAAAGTGTAACCCAAATTTGTTCCTTGCCCTGCGGTTGTTTCAAGGAGAATCTTTACCTTTTTGGTTTCACTTTCTAAAAGAGACTCATTTAAGCTTTTTGCTATCTTTTTTATTCCATAATCCTCTCCTTTCCCCAAATGTGAACCAGGATGCATAACAAGATAAGGAATATCTAAAAGCTCTGCTCTTCTTAACTCAAAAGTAAAGCTTTCAAATGACTTAGAGAAGATACGATCATCAGGTGCAGCAAGATTTATAAGATATCCATCATGTGCTATAACTTTATATATCTTAAAACGCAATATATCTTCTTTAAAATTAATGATTTCTTCTTCTTTTAAAGGGCTTGCTTTCCATTGTCTTGCGTTCTTGGTAAAGAGTTGAATCGCATTGCAACCAACCTTATAGCCCCGCTCAGGTGCAAAATGAACACCTCCTGCAATAGAAATATGAGCGCCAAAAAAAGGCATCTTGTAGACCCTTTCTTTTAAAGAAAATAATCATCAAACCTTAAATTGCCATTTATAAGTCTAACTTGGGGAAAATCATCATAAAAATCTATTATATTTATACATCCAAAATCCTGTTTAAGCCTTAATATATCCTTAAGCTCCATTTTTAAATAATGAGCAAGGATAATCATATTTACCCCTCCATGAGCAACAACCACAAATTCAGAACCTTTATTCTCCCACATTAGGGATTCTATTTTGGGAATAACTCTATTATGAGCATCTATAAAATTTTCTCCGCCAGGTATACGATAATTTACAATATCAGAAAATTTTTTTTCAGTCTCTAAAGGGAAAAAAGAGATGATCTCTTCAAACGTTAATCCTTCCCAAAGGCCTTGTTTGATCTCTCTAAAGTCTGGCATTACTACAGGAATAAGTCCATGATAAGAAGCAATAATTTTAGCTCCTCTAAAAGCACGTATCAAATCTGAGCTGTATACATTTTTTAATGGCCTCTCTTTTAAAAAAAGAGCCACACTTTCCATTTGAGTAATACCTTCTCTTGTTATATCTACATCTAAATATCCATTATAACGAAACACCCCTTTAGGAGTATTTATTGTTTGCCCATGCCTTATAAGGTATAAACGGGTTTTTACCATATTTTTTTAGTATAATAATAAATTTTTCTTGTCAAGTAAAGCTAAAGGAAATACTAAATAGGTCTGATTAACTTTTTTCTTGATTTTTTTTTTAATTTGTGAAATGATTATAATTGATATTACTTAAGTTTTGGATAATTTGTAAGATATTTAATCTTTTTTGTTTTTTTAAAACATATTTTAAAATGGAGAAGATAAAATGGAAGTAACATGTGAAAAATGTGGGACAACATATAGGTTAGATGAAAGTAAGATTTCCCCAAAGGGCACTAAAGTAAGGTGTATGAAATGCAAGAACGAGTTTATGGTTTTCCCTCCAAGCAAAGATATGGAGGATCTGGATGCGTTAGAGAGAACACAGCCAATACAAAAGGATGTTCTTCCTGTGGCTGAAACCTCAGTAGAAGCAGAAAATATGGAAGATGAGTTAATATCTGATGAATCGTGGGACAAGATATTCTCTGAAATCGAAGGAAAAGAGAAAAAGGAAGAGATAGTAACAAAAACTGAGGATTTTGAAAAAGCTATTCAGGAAGAAAGTGAACCATCTTTAGACAAAACAAAGGAAGAAGAGATTATACCTCCTAAGGATACTACTCCTGAACCTGAGCTTAAGACCGAGAACTTTGATGAAACCCCTTTTATTACTGAGGAAGAAGAGATAGAAGCTAAAGAAGAGAAGGCAGAACCTGTAAAAAAAGCTGAAGAAGAACCAATATTTCCAACT
This sequence comes from Deltaproteobacteria bacterium, assembly GCA_019308145.1. GTDB lineage: Bacteria > Desulfobacterota > JAFDIG01 > JAFDIG01 > JAFDIG01 > JAFDIG01. The sequence goes on from JAFDIG010000119.1 coordinate 5,603, forward strand.
TATCATGCACCAGAAGAAGAGGAAGAAAAAAAGCGTATCTCTTTTAAAGCTTTTGCTTTAATTATTCTGTTATTAGTTATAATAGGTGGTGGAGCCGCCCTATATTTTACAGGCTTCTATAAAAACTTTTTTAAAAAAACTAACCTGCCCCCTTTCTTGTTAGAAAGACTTAGAGGTTCTGAGGAGTATATCAACGGTAAAACAATATACATAATCAAAGGAAAAATTAGAAATAGCTCCTCTAAAGCAAAAAGATATATCCAATTACAAGTTCTCCTGTTTGATAAAAATGGAAAAATCATTAAAACTACAACTGTTTACGCAGGGAAAGATCTCCCAAGCTCAAAGATAAAATCAATGGATATGGCTTCTTTAAGAAGAGTTATAGTTTCCCTACGGTCAACAACACCAGTTAAACCAAAAAGTATAACACCTTTTACTGCTATCTTTATATCTCCTAAAGGAGAGGCAGAAGATTTTCAGGTTAAAATTGTTGATGCTCCAAATGCATAATTTTTAGGGCTTAATACCTTAGAAAAGATAACAGCAAACTTCATCTGCCGTTATAAAGTAATATCAGGATAGTGCTTAGGTAAAGCTTACTGTTAAGCGATACTAAACACCTACACCAGTTTTTATCCTCATAAACTTCAAAGTTATTTATCTAAAATGGTATCAACTAACAGAGGAGCGATAAAGATGGTTAACAGCACAAAACTCCATATCCTCCCTTTTAGGATATTGTAATCTGCGAGCAACTTATCCCAAGGATGACCCATTACATAGTGGCCAAAAATAAATTCAAATAGAATAGTTAATATCAACCAAAACGCACCAATCAAAAGCAGATCCATCTTAGTATAATTGATTTTTAGATTACTGATAAATAAATATGTCCCAATTAAAATAAAACAGATAAAAATGATCGTGCTAATAACATGTCCTATCTTCTCACCTATTTTAGGTGTAATAAATGATTCTCTAAATACTCCATTTAGAATGGCTATAACAACAAATATAAACCAAACTCCAAGAGAATATAAAAATATCCTTGTTCCCATTTTCATCTTTTTGAATGTCTTTTAAAAAAGTTCCATATAACCTTGCTTGCGTCTATATCTTTACTTGATTTACCAATTATTCGCTCTGGCAAGTATTGGTAACCGCCAGGCCATGTATGTCCACCTCCTTCAATACCATACAAT
>JAFDIG010000120.1 GCA_019308145.1 Deltaproteobacteria bacterium
GGCGAAGGGCAATGGCTATAAGGAAAACTCTTATCATAAGGCCAGATCTGCTAAAAGAAGATGAGCTCTCTGATGAAGATAAAAAGCTTTTAGAAGAGTTTAAGGATGAATAAATAACTCGAGAAGATTTTCTTAAACCTACTTTCTTAGAAATTTGATTGATTCTATAGCTAAAAAATTTCAATAGATAATAGAAGCTTTAACTATTCTTTTGTAAAACCAGATAGTTCTATCATCAATTCAACAATATCCTTGGGAGTGGAAACTGCTCCATAGTTTTTCCATCCACATAATACTTCTTCAAGTTTTTTAGAATAAATCTTCTTTGGAATAATTTAGTGAATGATAGTCATATGGTAACAGAGTTAGGTTAAAAAGATTATGGTTATTCTTATGGAGATTTGTCTAACCTATATACCATGATTACTTTTTGGTTTAGAAAAAATCCTATGCAAATCATCCAAGATCAAATATCCACATGGAACCAATATCAAGGTGATAACTGTTGCAAAAAGAACACCAAATGCTAAGCTTACTGCCATAGGGATTAAGAATTGTGCTTGGAGACTTTTCTCAAGAATTATTGGTGTAAGTCCAGCAAATGTTGTTAAGGTAGTGAGAAGTATAGCCCTAAATCTTATGATACCCGCACTAAGAATAGCATCTTCAATCTTTTTTCCCCCTTTTTGAATTCTATTGGCAGCATCAACCAGAACTAAAGAATCATTAACAACAACTCCTGTTAAACCAACGATCCCAAACATACTCAAGATGCTTAAATTAAACCCCATGATCAGATGTCCCAAAAAAGCACCAATAATACCAAAAGGGATAGCTGCCATAACGATAAAGGGTTGAGTAAATGATTTAAAAGGAATTGCTAAAAGTGCATAGATCAGAAAAAATGCGATAACCAAGCCTTTCATGACATCAGCCATTGATTCTTTTTTCTCTTTGCCTGCTCCACCAAAAAAATAACGTAGTCCAGGATAATTTGATTTAAGATTTGGTAAAACATTTGTTTCTAAATCTTCTCTAATTTTATCAGCATTAGCTATTTTTTCATCTACATCAGCATAAACCTTTATAATCCGACGGCGGTCTCTACGCTGGATTGAAACATATCCTTGCTCCATCTTCACCTTTGCGACCTCATCAAAAGGCACTTCAAAGCCTTTTATTGTGCGGATTCGCATGTTTTCAACAGATCCCAAGGATTTACGTTCAGATTCTGGATAACGAACTATCACCTTTACTTCATCTTCCCCTCGCTGGAATCTTAAGGCTTCGGCTCCATAAAATGCATCTCGTACCTGTTTAGCTAAATCATTTAATGTTAGCCCAAGGGTATAAGCAGAAGGTTTTAGCTTGATACGCATCTCTTTTTTACCAGGTAGGTAACTATCATTAATATCGTATACCCCTGGATAACCTTTAAGTTTTTTCTTTAATTCGTTAACCACAGCAAGAAGCTTTTTATGATCTGCTAAAGAGAGATCAACCTCAATAGCTTTACCAACGCTAAAAAGTTCACCTTGAAAGGTAATAGATTCAGCATCAGGAATAATGCCAGCTTTTTTTCGCCATAATGCAGCAAGCCTCACCGAAGAAATACCTGGACGCTTTTCAGCTTCCAAAAGCTCAACATAAATCTGAGCAAGATGACTACCAACACTGACTTCTCCAGATCTTGGACCATGACCTGACAGCTTAATTCCTATCAAAGAGACACTATACTTAAAAAGAGGTGGTGCATCTTTAGGCCTTTTTTTATCCACTTCAGATAGAGTTTCCCTTGCAACTTTTTCCAAGTAACTTACCACCTTTTCTGTCCGATCTATAGTTGTTCCTGCTGGCATGGTTACAGTACAACTTATAGTATGCCCTTCAGCTTTTGGGAAAAAGGTAAATTTAAGAAATCCGCCTCTCCATAAGCCTAAAGAGAGAAGTAGAGCAGCAATACCAAAAGCTACAGTTGCATAACGCCATCTTAAACATAGGGAAAGAAATCTTTTGTATGGACCATTGATAAACCTTTTAAGCGCCCTGGCAGCTAATTTTTCCTTTTGAAATTTATTCTTATTATTAAATACCTTTATTTTGCTTCTTGCTAAATGAGCAGGTAAGATAAAAAGGGCCTCAATAAGAGATCCAGCAAGAACCAGAATAACAACTATAGGTATATTCCTTAAAATTTTACCCATTATTCCAGAGCCTAAAAGCAATGGATAAAATGCTGCCATTGTGGTTAGAACAGAAAAGATAACAGCTCTTCCTACCAAAAATGCACCCTCAACTGAAGCTTTTAAAGGAGGTAGACCTTCTTCTCTTTTTCTAAAGACACTTTCTCCAATTACTATAGCATCATCAACAACAATACCTAAAACCATGATAAAAGCGAAAAGGGAGACCATATTTATTGATACATCAAATTTAGGTAAAAGCCATAGTGCTGAAGCAAAGGAAATAGGTATACCAAGTGTAATCCAGAAAGAGAGTCTCAGATTTAAAAAGATTCCCAATGTTATAATCACAAGCACCAAACCCATAGCCATATTTTTAAGCAAAAGCCTAAGGCGGCTTTTTAGAACCTGAGACATATCATAATAAAATGCAATGTTAACCCCTTTTGGGAGAGTTGGCCTTACTTTTTCAATAAATCGCTTAATAGTTTTAGCAACTGTTAAAGCATTTTGATCTGCAACTCTAAAAACCTGGATTACTGCGGCTGGTTTGCCTTGAAAACGAGTAAAGAGATCCAAATCCTCAAACCCATCTTTTAATGTTGCTATATCCCCTAAAAGTACCTTGGATCCGTCTGGGCGAGTAATAATGGGAATATTTCTGTAATCATTGGCATAATAATGTCTGCCTTTTGTTCTAATTAGTATTTCCCCGCCAGACGTTTTAACGCTTCCTGCTGGGAGATCAAAACTATTTCTTTTTACGATCTCTGCTACTTTTCCTAATGTAAGACCATAACGACGTAAGGTTTCTTCTGAAATTTCAATATGGACTTCACCTTTCCTTACACCAAAAAGTTCTGCTAACGTGATCCCAGGTAGATTTGTGATATCATCTTTTATATCTTCAGCTAACTTTTTGAGTGTCCATTCAGATACATTACCATAGAGAGCAACACTGATAACCTGTCTACGACGTATTAATTTTTGAACAACTGGCTTTTCTGCTTCCTCAGGTAGGGTAGTAATTCTATCAACTTCAGATTTTACATCATCAAGAAGTTTATCAACATCCCAGTCCTTTATTACCTCTATATTTATAGTAGCAAGACCCTCTATTGCAGTAGAATCAATCTGCTTAATACCAGCTAATCCCGCAATCCTTTCTTCAATCCTTTGAATGATTGATTCTTCAATTTCAGATGGTGATGCTCCCTTATATTTAACAGTTATTGATATCATATCAAGAGTTGTATCTGGAAAGACCTCAACCTTCATTGTAACAGCAGTAACAATCCCTGCTATTAATAAGAATAGCATCAAAAGATTAGCAGCAACATGATTTTCTGCAAACCAGGAAATAGCCCTCTTCATGATTTACTCTCCTCTTTCAGAAGAAAATTTCTTACCTTCATTCCATTAGTTGCAATCCTTAAAGGAGAGATAACAACCATATCACCATCTCTTATTCCATTTTTGATTACCATATTATCATCAGAGAATTTTGCGACTTCAACTTTTCTGAAATGAAGAAATCCATCTATATTTACAACCCAAACAATATTTTCATCTTTATTATTTTGATGTAGAGCAGAACGTGGGAGTATCGCAACATTTTTTAGGGTGCGACCTTTAATCTCAACCTGAACAAAAAGACCTACAGCAAGTGGTGGTTTATTTAAGTAAGGTTTCTCAACTCGGACAACCACATTAATCATTCTTGTTTTTTCATCCACCATACCTTCAGCACGTACTACCCTTCCTTTTAAAACAAGTTTACTACCAGCAATATTTGCTATTATTGTTGCTTCTGAGCCTTTTTTATCCCCTGGTGTAAAATTAGGGACATGAAACCACTTAAGCTCATTTTTATCAAATGGAATAACAATCTCGGCTGCTTCAGTTGAATACAAGGTGGCAATAGGTTGTCCTGGGGTAACATATTGACCAATATCAACACTTTTTTGACTTACCCTGCCTTCAAAAGGTGCTTTTAGCACTGTTCTTTCTAAATTGAGTTTAGCTTTACTAAACTCTGCTTTTGCTGCTTCTAACTTTGCCTTGGCTGCCATAAGTTGAGGTTCTTTAGCTACTAATGGTGGTGGATTTCTTTTTGTTTTGGAATCTCTTTTAAAATTCATTCGCCACTCTTCTCTTGCAGCTGCTGCATCTTCTTTTATCAGCTTTAGATTACTTTCAGCTTCTTTGACTTTTGCCTTGGCTAAGATAAGAGCTAATTTGTAATCCACAGGATCAATCTTAAGCAATACTTCGTCTTGTTTGAACGACCCTCCATTAACAAAAGAAGGCGAAAGATAAATCACTTTTCCAGCAACTTGGGGGACAAGTTTTATCTCTTTTACAGGATGAACAACACCTTCACCTTTTATTATGATTGGTACTGATTTGGTTTTTACTTTAATTGTTTCAACTATTGGCAATGGGATAGGAGGTTTACGTTTTTTAATCTCTGGCTTAAGAGATGTCAATTTAGCCATGCCAAAACCGCCTAAAGCAATTAATAAGATAGTGAGGAAAAAATGAAAGGTTTTTCTTATTTTCTTGCCCATGCTTTTAAATCCTTTCAAAGATTTGGTTTTTTAGTTAAATCAGAGCTCATTTTAGCCCATCCACCACCTAATGCGCGATGAAGGGAAACTCTGTTTGTGTAAATAGCAAGATCCACTAAAATCAATTCTTCTTCTGCTTGAAAGGTGCTTCTCTGCGATTCAAGTACTGTAAGGTAATTCACCAATCCTCGCATGTAACGTTCTTTAGCAACCTTTTCAGTGGCTTTTGCCTCTCTAAGGAGATTGAGTATCTTTTTCCTTTTCTCCAATTCTTTTTCTCTAATTAAAAGAGCACTCTCTACCTCATAAAAGGCAGTAAGCACTGTTTTTGCGTATTCAACTAATCCTTGCTGATATCTTGCCTCTGCTGCTTTTTGATTTGCTTTTAATTGTCCTGCATCAAAGATAGGCTCAAGCATACCTAATGCTAAATTCCACAAAAGAGATTCTGGCCGAAATAGCTGATCTAAAGCAGTGCTTGTATAACCATAACTTCCTGTTAATGTGATATGAGGGAATCGGCTTGCCTTTGCGACTCCAACCTGAGCGTTTAATGCTTTTAATTTTGCTAAAGCTGCTCTTATATCAGGGCGGCGCAACAGTAATTCTGAAGGTAATCCTGGTGGAACAGGGGTGAGATGTTTAAAATAATCCTCTGGTTGAACTCTTGGAGGGGATGTTTTTGGATACCTTCCTAAAAGCATGGCAAGTTGTTGTTGTTTCATACCCAGATTTTCTTCTAAAGAAGGAAGAGCTGCCTTAGCTTGAGATAACATTCTTTTGGCTTGTTTGACATCCAAGATAGAAACAAGACCTCGTTCATAACGTCTCTTTACTATTTTTAAACTTTGACGATAATTTTCTATCTTTTTCTTGGTAAGCTTAATGCGTCGTTCTAATGATTCGATCTGCAAATAGATTGTTATAGTTTCAGCCACAATACTCTGTGCAATAGTTTGGCGATTTTCTTTAGCATTTAAGAGCTCAGCTCTTTTAGCCTCTTCAGCTTTGGATAAACGTCCCCACAAATCGATTTCAAATGAAGCAGCAAAAGATAGATTATAGATATTAGATGTCTCTGTCTTACTAACAGGTGTTGGCGCCATAACTGTAATGGTTTGATGTTGCCGCATTGTTTGAGCTTGAAATTCCAGCTTTGGAAAACGGTCAGCTCTTGTATATGCTAACTGAGATTGAAGTTCTAAGATCCTTGAGGTAGCCTTTTTGATATCCAAATTATTCTTCAATGCCTCATCAATTAGCTTATTTAAATAAGGATCATTAAAAACTTCCCACCAACGTTCATTTGGTTTAGGCAAGAGTTTTTCTTTAGGAGCATGTTGATAAGAGTTTGGTAATGTAATACCAAGGTTAGGTTTTTTATAAGTTGGTCCTATATTTATGCATCCAGCTAATACGAATAAAAAGAATACCAACAATGAAACAGAAAGAAGCCTTATTTTCACTTGAGCTCCTCCTTTTGGCTTCCACTTAGGCCATAAAGAGAAAAATTGATAATATGTTCAATAAGCTTTGTCTTAAACTCTGAATCATATGGACGATTTATAATGGATGTAACAGCCTTTCTGGCAAAATTAAAGTAAAGAACAATAGCAAACATACTTAATATGTTAAGTATGAGTTCCTCTTTTGTTACATCTTTAGACATTGATGGTAGTAACATATCTGATAGCTCTTTTATAAAGGGCTTAATCATCTGATCAATAATCATTTCCAAAGCCTCTGTAGGCTGAGCCATTTCACGTGCGATAAGTTGATGATGGCGATGACGCTCCTCTTCTGATAATGGACCTTTTAAAAAGGTATAAGCGAGGGCTTCAACAATCTTTGCAGGAGAATTAGGAGATATTGAACCTAAAGAGCTTTTAAAGAATTCCTGCAAACGTTTAGCCCTTGCCATCCAGCGAGAACGGAAAATATCAAGGTAGAGATTTTTTTTACTTCCAAAATAATAATTCACTGCAGCTAAGTTACAGTTAGCAGCTTTTGTAATTTCTCGTATATTAACTGATTTGTAACCTTTTTGAGCAAAAAGGATCTCTGCTTCGTTGAGTATCCGTTCTTTTGTAAGTTCATTTTCATGATCTTTTGTCATGATCCAACCTCCTCCCAAACATGTGTATAAAACATTTGTTTAAATGTCAAGG
>JAFDIG010000121.1 GCA_019308145.1 Deltaproteobacteria bacterium
GCAGAAGCTGATAGATTTATTCCATATAGGAATGTAATAAATAAGGCAAAAAAAATATTATTAGAGTTAAAAATAGATAAAGCACCAAGTGATAAAAATAAGAAAGCAAAAGAAAATATAATCATTTTATTAAGAAATATATTAGAGGATAATGAGGTAAACTGGCTGGACGTTGTGGCAACTCTAACACAAAAAGATATAAGATATCCACCCCTTTTAGCTACAGGGGGTAATGATGGCAACTTAGAATTTACCAATAATTTTATGCAAAGAATTGTTTCATTATTTGATACTTTAACAGGGAAACCAAAGAAAAATACAGATATCTTGTTAAAAAGTTCCCTTAGAATTTACCAATAATTTTATGCAAAGAATTGTTTCATTATTTGATACTTTAACAGGGAAACCAAAGAAAAATACAGATATCTTGTTAAAAAGTTCCTTATTTAACATTCCTATTGCTTCCCTTCCTAAAGTCGTTATCGGTCAATTTTCTCCTTTTCTTGCAGGCGGCCCAAATGGAACGATTGGCTTTACTAGCAAGGATATTACTTCATGTAATCCATGGGATTATATATTGATGTTAGAAGGGGCTATTACCTTTAGCTCTGCTGTAACAAAACGTATTGGAAGCGAAGAGATTGGGAGAATGAGCTCACCTTTTACTGTTAGCTTTTCTGTTGCTGGGTTTGGCTCTGCAAGTTATTTTGAAGTAGATAAGTTTAGAGCAGAACAATGGATGCCAATTTGGGAAAAACCAACAAAATTCAAAGAGCTTTATACACTTTTTTCTGAAGGGAGAGCTAATGTTGGTAGGAAGAATGCACAATATGGTGTTGATTTTGCCAGGGCAGTAGCAACATTAGGAGTAGATAGAGGGATCTCTTCATTTATAAGATATGGATATTTAGAAAGAAATGGGAGAGCATATCTTGCTATTCCTTTTGGAAGGTTTACTGTAGAGCGTAAGATAGAGGTTGCCCTCTTAGATGATCTTGATATTTGGATAGATAGATTAAGGAAGACGGTTAGAGATAAGAAAATTCCTAATAGATTTAAAAGGGAATTAAAAAGAATAGAGGATACTATCCTGGAGATATGTAGAGGATCTACAACAAGCAAATGGCAGGAGTTGATCATATCATTAGGGGAGGCTGAATACCTCTTTTCCAAAAGTAAAAAAATATCAAAGGATAAAAATCTTCTTCCTATTTCTAATTTATCACCTAAATGGCTAAAGCAGGTTAATGATGGATCAATAGAGTTTAGATTAGCATCAGCTTTAGCTTCTATAAGAGATGAGAGAGTAGGTTCGCTAAGAAGGCATATGATTCCGATAAAAGAAGATAAAGGAAGAGCATGGTTCGATTTTGATAAGGGATTACCAAATGTTGTATGGCATAAAGGCGCATTAATAGATAGTATGATTAATGTTTTAAAAATAAGGATGCATTTAGTAAAAAAGGAAAATTTAGAATATCTTCCTATAAATGGAAAGATAAAAGTAAGTATTGAAGATATCAATTGCTTTATTGACAAAAATGTTGATGATGAAAAGATAGAAAGATTGTTGTGGGGATTAAATGGGATCAATTGGGATAAGGCTTATGAGGAAGATTATGAAAGTGATGAACTAACGGAGATATTTCCTCCTTATGGCATGATAAAGCTTGTACATTATCATGACAAGCTTCCCATAAATGAAAAGAAAAAATTATATGTAAATGTTCCTGTTGATCCCTCAATAATCTTAAAAGCAAAGGCTGGAGATTTTAATACTGCAATAAAAAGAGCTTACAAAAGATTAATAGGGGTAAATCTTTACCCAAAATTCCAAGAGGGTTGTGTATCAGCAGATATCTCAAGAAGAATTGCTGCATCAATCCTTTTCCCTATATCAAAAGAGGATATTAAAAGATTGATTAAGTTAATATTAAAACCAATTTATGATGAGGAGGATTAAGATGGATTATCAAAGTTTTAAAGAAAATTTAAGACCTATTTACAATGAGGATAGACTTTTAATGGAGGTAGGACTTACACCATTACAAGGAGATAGGTTTCAACCAACTGGTTTTCCTGAATTAGGGGCTGCTAACTACCAAAGACCTGATGGGACTGAGATGATTCTTATAGAGTCAGCTCAATCCATGGCAAACCGACTTGAAGTTGTATGTTGGGATGATGAAAAAAATGATCTCGTTAAGGAATTAGCAGGGATTTCTTATATAAAAATATTAAAAGATGATAAATTTCTAACAAGTTCAATTCTTGAAGCTCATAGAATAAATAGTCCTTATATCCTTGAAAGTGGTGATACAAGCTTTCTTGATAAATTAAGAGAAGAGGTAGGGGTTATGGAAGAAGGACCTGTTGATCTATCGCTTCTTGCTAAGGTTACCATGAAGTATGATTGCTCATCCCTTTTGCATGGGCTTTTTCTTTCAAAGGAAAAACTAGCAGGTGGCAGGCTTAGGCTTCCAAGAGCTTTATCATCATTTATAGAGGCAGAAGAAGTAGAGCCAGTAGAAAGTGGAGGGGTTAAGCTCGATCATGTTAGTCCAAAAGGTTCTGGAGAAGGAGCTAAGATAGGTTTTGGCCATATCCCTTTTGCAAGAACAGAATATACCGCAAGAAAGATTACAGCCTATTTCAATATAGATTTAAGGCAGATTAGAGGTTACAGGTTAGGGGATGTTGGCTTTGATTTCTTGGTTGGCTTAGCATTTTTTAAGATTCAGAAGTTTTTAAAAGAAGGCTTAAGATTAAGGACAGCTTGCGATCTTAAGGTTGTGGATGGGATAAAGATAACAAGACCTAATGGTTTTAAACTGCCAACTTTTGAGGAAATCAGTGCGGTTATACCAGAGATCATAGAAAAGGTTAAAGAAGAAGCTCTTTTCGCAGAACCACCTGTTACTGAGGTAATATTTAAACCAAAGGGAAAAGGAAAGAAAGAAGAAAAGAAAGAGAGCATATAAACGAGCGAATAAGGGGGAAAAAAATGATATGTATAGAGTTTAAGTTTTCTCCTATGGGTTATCATGCGACCCCGTGGGGGAGACATGTGAATGAAGGAGCAATTGAGTGGCCACCTTCACCATGGAGGATAATGAGGGCTTTAATTGCTGTTGGGTTTAGGAAGGAAGGCTGGGACCCACAAAATGTGCCAGAAGAAGCAAAAACACTTATAGAGAAATTTAGTTATGATTATCCTCTGTATCTTCTTCCCAAAGGAGTGCCTACTCATACAAGGCATTATATGCCTGGTTATAAGAATGATAAATTTAATGTTATTGATTCATTTTTGAAATTTAATCCTGATAATTCACTTTTCGTGATTTGGCAAAAGCTACAATTAGATGAAAAAGAAAAAGAGATGTTAAAAGAATTAATAAACTCTCTTGAATATCTTGGAAGAAAGGAAAGCACACTTATTAATGCAAGGTTTTTAGATGATTATAATAGCGGCTTCAATTGTTTTCCAGAAAATATGCTTTATGAGGAAACAGAAGATAATACACTTTTAATAAAATGTCCTTACTGTGAAGAGGATATTGAATTAGAAAAAGAAAAATTTTTAAAAAGATCATCTATAAAATGCACAAATGAAAATTGCAGAAAAGATATAAGATGGGAAAAAGTTAAAGTGCTTTCCCCTATCACAAAGGATAGATATCTAAATATTAGAGAAGGTATAATAAAAAATGAGAAAAAGATGAGGTTAGAGAAAAGAAGAGAAAAAGAGATGAAAGAGGGCAAAGATATCTCAGAAATAAGGTTATCAAAAAAAGAAGAGATAGATGTAGATAACCTTTTACCTAAAACACTCTTTGGTGCTTTATGTCTTGAGACTTCCTATATTCATAGGAAAGGTTTTAGCCAACCCCCAGCAACTCAGTGGGTAGATTATTTAAGGGTTTCAGATATACTTATTCCCAAAAAGCCTGATAAGAAGATCATAATCAGGAAAAAGGATGAGCCAAAGGTAATTATATTAAATGTTTCAGCTGATACAAAGCATGGAGGAGGGCTTCCCCTTGTAACTGACACAATACATGTAGCAGATACTTTAAGGCAAGCATTGTTAAAAAAGTCTCAAGATATATTAGGGAAAATTCATTCTATTTTTTTAGGAAAGGATAAGATAAATGGTTTACCATCTAAAGAAGGGCACAAACATATATTTATTCTTCCAGCTGATAGTGATGGCGATGGAAGAATTGATATGATCATCTTATTTGCAAAGCAAGGTTTTGATAAAGATAGCAGGTTAATAATAAGCAAGGTTAATAAGCTTTGGCGACCTAAAAATATGCCTGATATCTTTGTATCAGTGATTGCAAAAGGTTTTCCCGAAGATTTAGGAGGATTTAAAGGAGAGAAGTTTACATCGCCTCTTTTAGCAAAAAGCAGGGTTTGGGTATCTACTACACCCTATCTCCTCACTCGGTATCCAAAGTTAAGAAATAATGGTATGCCAAAATCTGTTGAAGATAGAGATTGGGTAATAGGAGAAGATAATCAAATTATTAATAGGGATAATGGAAATTACAATGAATATCCTTTTTGGCAAAGATGGATTGATGGACCAGAGGATCAGCTTTTAAGGGAATTATCGTTGAGGGGGTTTCCCAAAGTAAGGATGATTAAGTATCAAGAAGATTCTTATAGTGCAGGCAAAAGGTTTGCCTGGAGACATTTTGCAAAAGAGAGAGGAAAGGGTAAAGCAAAACTGCCAATAAAGAGGGGGTATGGATTTAAGATAGAATTTAGGGTGCCTGTAGTTGGGCCTCTGGTTTTTGGCTATGGAGCCCATTTTGGTATGGGTCAATTCATAGCAGAAAAAGGATAAAATAATGGAAAAAGAAGAAGAGCTTATCCCTGCACGCATGTTAAACGAATATGTTTATTGTCCTCGATTAGGCTATTTAGAATGGGTAGATGGAGAATTTGTTCATAGTGTTGATACATTATTTGGCAAGATGATTCATAAAAGAGTAGATAAACCTTCAGGTGCTTTGCCTGATATCTATGAAGTAGAAAAGGGTATAGATAACTTGAAAGTAAGATCCTTAACCTTATCTAATGATGAATTAAAGATTATTGCGAAGATAGATTTAATAGAAGGAAAAGATAAAGAGGTTTATCCTGTTGATTATAAAAAAGGCAAAAAGCCAGACATAAAAGAGCAAGCATGGGAACCTGAAAGGGTGCAGTTATGTGCTCAAGGATTAATATTAAGAGGAAATGGTTATAAGTGCAGTAAAGGTATTATATTTTATTTTGGTTCGCATGTGCGAGTAGAAATTGAATTTAATGAGGAACTAATAGCAACTACCATAAAATATATAAACAGGTTTAGAGAATCAGCAAAAAAAGGAATTCCACCTCCTTTAATTGATTCTAAGAAATGTTTAAGATGTTCTTTAAAGGGAATATGTTTACCAGATGAGGTTAGTTATTTAACTAATGAGAGAATAAAAAAGAAAGATATAAGGAGATTAATTCCGGCAAGAACCGATCTATTACCAGTATACTTACAGAAGCAAGGCAGCACTATAGGGTATGCATCTGGAAGACTTGAGATTAGAGAAAAGGGTGAAAAAACAACCACGATCAGGCTTTCTGAGGTTTCTTCAGTTACTAATTTTGGCAATATAAATATTACTCCAAGGGCTTTTAGGGAATTAATGGGAAATGGTATCCCTATTTGTCATCTCTCCTATGGTGGATGGTTTTATGGTATATCTCATGGTTTTTTGAATAAAAATATAGAACTAAGAAGAGAACAGTTTTTATTAGCAAATGATAAGGAGAAATCTTTGGCACTTGCAAAACAGTTTGTTTTAGGTAAGATAAGAAATTCAAGGACGTTGCTTAGAAGAAATAGTAAAAAAGATGCAAAAGATGCAATTAAGGAGCTTACAAGAATTGCTATCAAGGTATCAAGAGCAAAGGATATTAACACATTATTAGGATTAGAAGGATTTGCAGCAAAGATATATTTTTCAAAATTTCAGACCATGTTTACAGAAAAGGAAGGTAAAAGGGGTTTAAAATTTAATTTTTTAACAAGAAATAAAAGGCCACCTAAGGACCCTGTTAATGCTATGCTCTCTTTTGGCTATGCATTATTAGTAAAAGACCTAACCATTATACTTTTATCTTCGGGATTTGATCCATTTATGGGTATTTTTCATCAGATCAAATATGGCAAGCCTGCGTTAGCACTGGATTTGATAGAAGAGTTTAGACCCATAATAGTAGATTCAGTTGTTATAGGGACTATAAATAGAGGAGAGTTGACAATAGAAGATTTTATAATAAGTGGTGTTGGAGTTGCTATAAAGCCCGATGCGAGAAAGAAGTTTATCAAAGCATATGAACGAAGGATGGATGAAACAATAATCCATCCTATATTTGGGTACAAAATAAGTTATAGGAGAATTTTAGAAGTTCAAACAAGGTTATTAGGCAGGTGTTTAATGGGTGAGATTCCAAAATATCCACCTTTTTGCACGAGATGAAGATATGAGGAATAGATATATTGTTGCTTATGATATTAGCGATGAAAAAAGATTAAGAAGAATGTTTAATAAGATGAAAGGCTATGGTGATCCAATTCAATATTCAGTTTTTATATGTGATCTTTCTGATCAAGAGAAAGTGTTGTTAATAGAAGCAATTTTAGATATAATAAATCAAAAAGAAGATAGGGTTTTAATTGCAAACTTAGGCTCAAATATAGGTAGGGGAAAGATTTCAATTGAAAGTTTTGGGAAGGCTGTGAAAATTCCTCAGCCTGAGGTTATAGTTGTATGAATTGATTTAATGCGAGTGTTTATGTGCTGAAGGATCTATTGGGTTTACTCGAAGATAAAAGTTCTTTTAAATTTTAATAGGATAATAGAAAATGACGAACGTTTTTCTTATGGATAAATTAAAAAGAGAGGTTTTTTTAATTTTAACTCGAAGAGCTTTTACAATAAGCAGGTGCAATCAAAGTTAAGAAGAGAACTATATCCATGGTTGAAAAACCATGGCCCCATTGAAGC
>JAFDIG010000122.1 GCA_019308145.1 Deltaproteobacteria bacterium
TTTTAGGGGTCTTTTTTCATAAACAACGCAGGGAGGTTCTGTCCCCCAATGTTCTGAACCATATCTCTGGTGATCCTTTAGTTCATAATCTCTTGGTAGCCAATCTAAAGACATATCTCTCTCCTCCTTTTCTTTTTCTGAGTCAAATTTTTTAGAAATCAGGTGTTAAAACTATTCTTTTTGCTGGGGACCCAGCCTTGTGTACTTCATCAAAAACTTCGGCAATCTGGCTCATTGGCCTTACTTCAACAAAAGGTTTTATATGAATCTTTTTTGTTAAAACCATATCCAGAACAATTGGGTAATATTTAGGTAAACAACCCCATGTCCCAATTATCTCAGCATCAAAAGCCATTAAACGGGAGATGTTATATTCAACCGAAGCCATTCCGAATCCAACTACTATCAATTTACCAACAAATCCAAGCAAAGCAAGAGCTATTTCCTGACCTGGTTTTGTTCCTGTACATTCAAAGATTTTCCACCAGACATTAGTAGGATAACCATTCTCTTTACAGAAAGCTCTAAACTCCTTTTGAACTTCTTTAGCTGTTTTCCCTCTTGAATTAATGGTAAAATCGACTCCATAATCAAGTGCCCTTTTTAGTTTCTCTTCATTACGAGCAATGCCAACAACAACCTTCGCCCCCATTGCTTTAGCTTCCTGAGCCATATATTGTCCTACACCGCCAGTAACACCAAGAACTACTACCAAATCCCCTTCTTTAAGCTCCGCTCTTACAGCAGCTTGATATGGTGTTGTTGCAGCATCTGCTATAACTGACAACTCCTCTAAAGCAAATTCACCTCTATCTTTAACAACACACAAGTCTTTATATGGAACCACAATATAATCTGAAAAGCCTCCATATATGCCTAAACTATTTCCTGGCATCTTTTGGTTAAGGCAACGATTTCCTCTACCAGCTTTACAAATATCACACTTGTTGCATGGCATAACCGCGGGGATGATCACCTCTTTGCCAATCCATGCTTCATCTCCTGCCACAATTGTCCCTGATATCTCATGACCAAGGGTTAAAGGGGGCTTTGTAACGGTTGGCACGCCATCATAAAAATAACCCAAATCTGTATGGCAGACCCCACAGCCTGCTATTTTTACAAGAACTTCACCTTCTTTAATTTCTGGCATAGGGATTTGAGTTTTCTCTAACCTGCCAGGTTTATTCTCTTTTGGATTGCCTGGCTCAACCATCTGCCATGTATTAATTTTATCAGGAATATCACCCATTATTTTCCTCCTTAAATTCGAATTTTTTTATTAGCTCATTTTGAAAAAACAAACTAATAATAAAGAATATTTTGCTAATAAACATTAGTAAGGTTTAAGTCAGCTATTATGGTATAAAATGATCAAGTTATAATTTTATAGAAATTTATTTACTACTATTAATTATTTTCTTTGTTACCTTTATCCCTGAGAAAAAGAAAATAATGTTTTTTACTCCTGAGATTATGTCATTCCATATCCGCCATCCACGCAAAGGAGCTGACCAGTAATATATTTAGATTCATCTGATGCGAAGAATACAAAAGCAGGAGCTATATCTTCTGGTTCAGCAAATCTTTTAAGTAATATTCGCCCTATATAGATCTCTTTTAATTTTGGGTCTGTTCTTATCTTTTCTGTCATTTCAGTAGCAACTATTCCTAAAGATATAACATTAGCAGTGATATTATATCTGGCAAGCTCCCTTGCTGTTGATTTGGTAAGGGTTATAACACCACCTTTTGCTGCGCTGTAATTGATCTGTCCAATTGTGCCAACAAGCCCTGCTACAGAAGTAACATTTATTATCTTTCCATATTTTTGCTCAACCATATATCGTGCTGCAGCTTGAGTGCAGAGGAAAGGACCTTTAAGATGACAATCTACTACTTCATCCCATTGTTTTTCTGTCATCTTCAGAAGCATAGCAGGACGAGTAAAACCAGCATTATTTACCAAGATATCGATACGACCAAATTTTTTTACACAAGAGTCTATAACTTCTTGAGCTCCCTCCATGGTTGCTACATCAGCTTTAACCGCAAGACCATTCCCCCCAACCTTTTTAACCATCTCTACGGTTTCATTAGCAGCCCTATCATTACTTACATAATTTACAACAACATTAGCCCCTTCTTTTGCAAAAGCAACACTAATAGCTCTCCCAACTCCACGTCCACCTCCAGTAACTACAGCTGACTTACCTTTTAATTTCATCTTTTCCACACCTCCCCCCTCTTTTATAATCATAGATTATTCTATGGTCATTATAACTGTATCAGAATCTACTTCCTGACCAGGTTTTACATTGATCTCTTTGATAACTCCTGAACAAGGAGCAGGAACAGGCATTTCCATCTTCATTGCTTCAAGGACTGCTACTTGGTCGTTTTCTTCTACCTTATCTCCAACCTGTTTTGTTACAGCTATAATTTTACCTACCATAGGAACCATTACTGGCGTTGCCATTTTTGCCTCCTCCTTATTTCCGGGTGCCTAAAGCATAACCGGCTATTATGATTTTTTGTATGTTACTTGTTCCCTCAACAATTTGGTAAGATTTAGAATCTCTATAATATCTCTCCACAGGATATTCTGAAGAGAAACCATAGGAACCATAAATCTTTACTGCTAAATCAGCAGCGTGTACCGCTGCTTCAGCAGCGTAATATTTAGCCATTGAGGTTTCTCTTGTATTACGTACCCCTTTATCTTTTAAGTATGCTGAACGGTAAACTAATAACTCTGCTGCATCATGTTCAACAGCCATTTGTGCAATCTGATCTTGGATCATTTGAAAATTCATAATAGGCTGTCCAAATTGCGTTCTTTCCTTTGCATACTGAACTGCATATTCTAAACAAGCTTGAGAAACACCAACAGCCCTTGCAGCTGATGACAATCTGGTATTGTCTAACATTGTCATGCACATTCTAAACCCCTTATCAGGTTCTCCAACCAATGCATCCTTAGGCACTTCAACATCTTCAAATACTATCTCTCCTGTTGGTGCACATGCTAAACCAAGTTTTGTCTCTATTGCTATCTGTTTTATACCAGGTGCTTTTAGGTCTAAGAAAAAACAGCTAATCCCTCGGTGTTTTGGTTTAGCTTCCTTATTAGTTACCGCAAAAACTACCCCACAATCTGCATAAGGAATGCCAGAAATCCACATCTTGGAGCCATTTAGCAAGTAATAGTCACCTTTATCCTCTGCATAAGTTTTCATTGATGCAACATCGGAACCAGTATTTGCCTCTGTAATGGCAAAACAGCCAAAAAGATCACCATTTATAAGGCCTGGTAAATATTTTTTCTTTTGTTCCTCTGTGCCCCAATTAAGTAATATTGTTTGAGGTCCCATCATTTGGAGATTAAAAGGTAATCCCCAAGAAGGTGAGACTCTTGCAATCTCTATAGTCATAATTGTTGCAGCAAGAAAACCAGTTTCGTTTCCTCCATACTCCTCTGGAGCAATACAACCAAACATTCCAAGCTCTGCCATCTGTTTTACTATCTCTGGCCTGAATCTATGAGCCTTTTCATCCTCTTCCATTGTTGGCCTTATTTTTTCCTCAGCGAAATCCCGTGCCATATCCTTCATCATTTTTTGCTCATCAGTTAATTCAAAATCCATATTTTTCCTCCTTCCTGACTTTATAAAGAAATTTTCATATATTGCTTATTTCTTTAAAGCTTGTGCATTTTATAACAAACTAACTCTGTTTTTGTCAAGCCTTTTTTGATATTGTTTTTTCTTTTTTTAAAACGAAATATATTGTTTTACTTTTATAATATTTGTTTATTGTTATAAAAGAGAGAGGTTATATCTTACCTGTTTTGCCAAAAAAATAATAGTTTATTCTGGATTAATAAGAATAAAAAATAAGGTGAATATTTACTAAAACATCTTTTACAAAAGAAGAGGTTACATATCTATCTTTTAATAGAACATTTTATGAATTATAAATTTGTATCTTTAAACCTATAGTTTTATTACTGATATTAAAACTAATGGCTCAAATGTTTTTTAAACAAGAAAAAGTTACACGATCTTTTTATTGGCTATCTTTAGCAAAAGAAGATTAAATTGGGCAAGTAAAATCATTGGTAAACCTATAATAATACCTATTATCGTAAAAGATGCTGCTATACCCAAGGATTCAAAGAATCTCCAGAAAAAAGCAAAGATTTTAAATTCCTTTTCTTTTAAGGATAAGTTATAACCTCTTATTGCTGTTTCTGCTAATATAAAAAGGAACAGAGCTAATATAGCTAAGTACCTTAAGCACCAAAAAACAATAAGAATTTTGTTTTTTCTTATTGTTTTTTTAGCTATTTTTTTTTGGTTTAAGAGCTCATTCTCTTTTTCCTTTAAGGCTGAAAGTTTTGCTTTTAGTTTATTATTGACCTTTTTTTCTTCTTCCATGCGAGGAGCAAAAAAGTTTTCTTCTGCCTTTTTAAATAATGGAAGAAATCTTAAAAGCTCTTTATCAAGCTTATTTCTTTTAAAAAACTCCTTTATGTAATAAAGATCATTCAATCTAAAAGAGGAGATTTTCTCTGGGAAATTTGTATATGTATCAAATATCTTTGAGATAAAAGGTTCCAAAGTTGATAATGCTTTATCATGTTCCCCCTTTTTTTCATATAGGAATGAAAGATAAACAGGAAGGGAAACACCTGTTTCAGCTGGCAGGGTATTAGGAGGAAAATCAGTAATTGGAAGAGGAAAATCCATCTCTAAAATATATTCACCTTTTTTCTTTATTTTATTTACAGCAGATACAGCTATATCATAAAATGATTCTTTTTCTGCCATAACTGCAATCCTTTTAAGCAAACCTGGTTTATTACAGCTTCTTATTGCCTTCTCAAGAAAAGGAGTCGCATACTGAGGTAATAACATGTTACTAAGTTTTTCAGCTATATCAACTAAATCTTTTGGCATATAAATTTGTCTTAATAAACTATTAATGGCCTTATCTCTTATAGAGTTAAAACCCTGAATGTTTGCTATTTTGATTACTTCGGAAAGCATTACTGGAGAAGAGATAGATTTCCAGTAAGCTTTAAGAAGATATCGCTTGCTTTTCTCTATTTGATTTTTTGAGTAAAAATACTCTGAAAGAGCAAGAAATTCTTGAAATGTTAGAGCCATTCTTTCTGCTTTTTCTAAAATTTGTTTTGAATATATTGATTTTTTCTTTTTCTCTAAAAATGTAGCAAAAGATAAAAGTTCCCTAAATATAACAGGCATTGATAAGAGTTGATATATTGCTCTCTCTGCTAAATAATCTTTCCCCTTTTCAATCCAATAAAGTGATAGGTGAGTCAATATTAGTTGATATTTTGGATTTGGTTTCTTTAGTTTATCAAAAGAAAAGTCTAAAACTTTAAGGAACTGTTCATTAGCTTTACTATCTTTGCCAATTTCTAAAAACAAAACACCTAAGACAAAAAAATAGTCTGGTTTATCTTTTATAACTTTGTTAAAGATCGGAAAATTTGACCGAGTAGGAGTGATTTTTGGAATGATAATCTCCTTGTCTGAGGGTGCAGATTCCATTTGAGCAATTAAATTTTTGATGTTAAAATGTATTATTGTCTTTTCTTTTTCTATTTCTACACCTTGCCTTTTTTGAGTTATTTCTTCTTTTTTCTCTGCTTTTGGCATTAGGTCTTCCTCTATAATTTTACCTTGGACTATTGAAGGCAAAAAGAAACATATAACTATTAGAAGAGTTATGATAATAATTTTTCTCTTATGCAAAGAGAAGATCTCTTTTTGATAAAAATAGAGATAAAGAAGGATATTGATAATAGTAATAGGGAAGAAGATGAGCCATAAAAGAGGGAAAAAAAAGCGATCTGATAAAAATCTTCTGGCTGTTTCTAATGATTCCCCCTTTTGCTTTAAAAAAGTTAAATCTTTATCTATTTTTTTTAATTTATCCTGTTGAGATTTTATTTGGGAGATAATAACTTTTTTCTCTTCTTTTAATTTAATAAGGGGTGGGTATTGATAAATTTTATTTTGAGAATGGACAATCACTATGTTAAAAAAAATCCCTACCAAAATAAAGGGAAACAATATTTTTGTTTTCATTTTTGTCTCTCCATTTTAGTTAGTTCACACTTCATTTTTCAGTGTGAGCTGACTAAGTTTAGGCTGGCAAAATCAACCTGGAAATAAAAGGAAAACATTTTTGCTTTTAATAATTTTTTGTATCTTAATTATCATTATTAGTTCTTTTTGTAATTCTTAAGCTAAACATTAAATAATATTTCTAATTAAATTAGTGATTTCATTTTTAAATCTATCTTTATTAAACCTTAATGCATTTTTTCTAATCGTATCAGGCATAAATTTATCTTCATTTGCGATAAAATAATTGATAGCATCAGTAATAGAGCTTTCTTTTTGCTCGTAGAATAAGACGCCAGTAGCTTCTTTTTGAGAGGAGTTATTAATGGGGATCACTATTTCAGCTGCCCCTCCCTTTCCAAAGGCGATTACAGGGGCTCCGGTAGCCTGTGCTTCTACTAATGTTATACCAAATTCTTCTTCTCCTGCAAAAACAAAAGCACGACAGCGTTGATAATATTTTCTTACAACTTCATCTGGCTGCCA
>JAFDIG010000123.1 GCA_019308145.1 Deltaproteobacteria bacterium
AAGATAGCCACCTTTTACTTTCTCTCCTTTTGATTGAGCCTTTAATGGATTTAGAACTTCTAATGGTGTAAGATCCCATCTTATTTGAGCTTCTATCTTCTTTACATCTTTAAGAGTCTTCATAATTCTTTTCCTAAATCTATTACCCCCTTTCTTATTATCTTTATTTTTCCATCAGTAATATCAATTACAGTAGAAGGTTCTACATCCTTTAATTTTCCTCCATCTATAAATATATCAATCTTAGAAGAGAAGTTAGAGATGATATCTGTAGGAGTTAAATTATTATCTTCCCCAGAGATATTAGCACTGGTTGCGGTTATAGGAAAATCAATAAACTCAAATAACTTCCTCACAAAAATTGAGGATGATATCCTAACACCTATTTTCCTTCCTTTGTTCCCAAAAAGATTATCTGGCAAAAGAGGTGAAGCATTAAAAATGATGGTTAAAGGACCTGGCCAATATTTTTTGATTAAAGAATAAGCTAAAGGAGGAATGAAACTAACAATTTTCTTTAACATTTTATCGTCTTTTATTATAAGAGCAATAGGTTTTTGTTGATCTCTCTTTTTAATTTTCAAAACCTTTTCAATCAATTCCTTCTTTAGGGCATTAACCCCTATCCCATAAAGAGTCTCAGTAGGATATATAATAATACCATCATCCTTTAAACAACGACTTGTCTCATAAATTGCTTCTTTTGAAGGAGAATTAAGGTCAATCTTTATCCTTTTCATAGATCCTCACCTATGGTTTTTCCTTTTTCTTCCACTTTTGTTGCCATTTCTTTTCTATACTCTTCTATCTTCTTATCAAGTTCTGGGTATTTATTTGCAAGGATAGAGAGAGCAAAAAGCGCAGAGTTTTTAGCGCCCGCAGTACCAATTCCCATTGTTGCTACAGGAATCCCTGATGGCATCTCCACAATGGATAAAAGGGAATCAATACCTTTTAAAGGTGAAGAATCTATTGGCACCCCTATTACTGGCAAGGTTGTATAAGATGCAACTACACCTGGTAAATGAGCTGCATAACCAGCTAAAGCAATTATTACTTCTATGCCTCTCTCTTTAGCTGAAATTGCCCACTCTCTTGTCCTTTCAGGGGTTCTATGAGCAGAGCTTAAGAAAAGTTCAAAACCTATATTAAATCCTTTAAGAACTTTAATAAGCTCCTTTGTTACAGGAAGATCTGAATCTGACCCAATAACTATCCCAATTAAAGCTTTCTTTTCATTCATTATCATCTTTCCTCTTTCTTACCTCTATATTTAAAGCCTTTTCCCATACTTTAACCATTGCTCCTTTATTCTCATTACCAAAACCTAAATTTAGTGCCATTTGGTATGTTAAAAAGGCTGCCATTGTTACTGGCATAGGCAATTTATAGTTATTTATTATTTCAACAATTGCCGACATATCTTTATAAGCTTTTTCCATTGGATACCCTGGAGTAAAATTCCTTCTCAGTATAAGAGGCCCAAAAAAATTTAGAGCAAAGCTTTGCCCTGTACCTGTACCTGCGACCTCAACCATCTTTTCAGGGTCCAACCCCATTTTAGTTGCTAAAGGAAGTATTTCAGCAACAGCCGCAGATGAAATATTAAACAAGACATTATTTATCACTTTAGCAAGCTGGCCACTACCAGGGCCTCCCATGTATGTTATGGTTTTCCCCATGCTTTTAAGAAGAGGCTTTACTTCTTTATATACTGCTTTATCTCCACCTACCATAATTGTAAGAGTGCCATCTTTTGCCCTGGCCTCCATTCCTGAAACAGGGGCATCAATAAATATTACTCCTTTTCCCTTTAATTTACCATGGAATTCCTTTGTAGCAAGTGGATGGGTGGTACTGCAATCTATTACAATTTGACCAGCTGAAAGATATTCAGATAAAGCATCATCTCCAAATAAAACAGCTTGTACAACAGAGGTATCAGGTAAACATAAAACAATCCAATTGCTTTTTTCCACAAGCTCTCTAAAACCTTTTGCTGGTTTTGCTCCATTTGTTTCAAGCTCTTTCATTGCTTTTTCATTTATATCATATACCCAGAGTGGATAATTAGATTTTAGGATATTTGTTGCCATCCCTTTTCCCATTGTACCTAAACCTATAAAGCCAATTATTGGTTTCATCTTAAACTCCTAATTATTAATCGGCAAATATCCTTACTTCACCTTTGTTTCCATCAACAGCTATCATATCACCATCTTTTATTATATCACTTATATCCTTTTCAAGCCTATCTACCAAAGGTATCTCGATACCATATAAAAGCTTTGCCATAATAATAGCTGTTGCTATTATTGGTTCTGTTTCCCTATTTATAATAGCTAATGGACCATTGCCCTCTCTTATTGTTTCTAAAAACCAAGCAGATCCAGTTGTGGAACCTTTTCCAAAAGGAAATATAAAAACCTTTCCTTTGATATTCTTATCTAATATATCAGAGCGTATATCGGTTACATCTCCACTTTTTGGATCTACTCCATGAGCAAACATAAATGCCTGTTTTGAAATAATAGCGCTTCCCTCAACATATCCAGGGGTTACTCCCCTTCCCTTTATTATCTCTTTTAATTTTTTCATTTTCTTTCTCCCTGTTATTATGGTTCTAAAGGGGTTCAGTTGCAGTAACTATACATTCATTAGTATCTCTATAACTAACCTTTAGGTTGTGTTCTGATGGTGTTACAAGCGCACATTTAGCTGAATTAGTCATAATATGAGAAAAGCCCCATATCTTTACTGGAGATATGGTAGCACAAGTTTGGGTTGAAAACCATACACCCGCTTTTTCAAGAGGTGTGATCAAACCTAACTTTTTACCTAAATCATATGTTTCCTTTGTTAAATATATCCAAAAATAGATATCCTTTTTTACTTTTCTACCTTTCATCTTATCAAAAATGGTCTTTAACTCTTCAACAGATAGAAGAGGACATCCTAAAGTTACCATCTCAACTCTTGAGTTAGGTTCAGCATTGCTTATCATATTTTCCATATCACGAAGATCCTTTTGAGTAATAGTTATAACCTCTTCTGGTTTTTTACCATCAAAAGGGTCCTTTAACTTAGCCTCAGGTGTGACATCTAAAATATGAAAAAGTGCTACTGCTCCAGCAGAGGCAGCAGCAGAGCCTAAACATTTCAATTGGTCATTGGTAACATCTTTAGGGATCCCTTTTATTACAGGTATTTTAGCCCCTGATCTTTTGCCAACAATAGCCCCAATAGTATGATAATCCAGATCCGAAAACTTATCTATCTTCAACTCAAAAAGTAATGAGCCAATCCTATTTTCATCTAAATACAATCCAAATTCTGGGATCTTCCCAATTATAGCAGCAGATATATCCAAACCAAAACAGGTTCTGTTTGTTCTTGCACCAATAACAGAATTTGCATAAGCAACAGCAGAGGACTCAGCCCAAGCGATATTTTGGCCAAATCTTGGGACATTATAAGCCTGATAAGGTGTACATGACCAGGAAGGGATTACACCAAGCTGCTCAACTGCTGTACGAAGCCTTTTTTGTTTTTCCATATAATCTTTAGGAATTTTGAACTTTTCCCAGCGTTCAAAATCTACTGAAGAGGGATCAACGGTTGTTGGAACCTTGCATTTCCCTCCATTTTCTGCGAGTTTTTCTAAAAAATCTATACCCGCCTGATGCAAAGAACCAAAATGAGCTAAAATGTGAGCAGATGATATAGAGATAAGCTTTTTCGCTCCAAAAGATTCACCAACTCCAACAAGAAGCTCCATCGCTAACCTATCTGCTTCACCATTTTTACCATCTAAAATACCCTTTTCTTCATCTGTAAGAATCATGATAAACCTACCTCCTTTGAAGCTTTTATAATGGCTTCTCTTAAAATCTCAACCATCACATCAATTTGCTCCTCTGTAATAATAAAAGGAGGGGCAAGAAGAATGTGATCACCTCTAATACCATCTGCTCCACCGTTTCCAGGATATGTAATCAATCCTTTCTCAAAAGCAATATTAAAAAATCTTGAAGAAAAATTCAATGCTGGCTCAAAAGTCTCTTTGCTCTTTTTATCACGCACAAACTCAATACCTGCCATAAGTCCGAGACCTCTTACATCGCCTACAATAGGGAGATCAAGCAAAGTTTTGAGCTTATCAATAAAATATAGGCCTATTTTGCGAGATCTCTTGATCAATCTATTTTTTTCAATATATTCAAGCACTGCCAGACCAACTGCAGCTGAAACAGGATGCTGACCATAAGTATGACCATGAATAAAACTTCCTGTTCCTTTTAGAAAAGCTTCATGTATCTTAGAATGAACGACAACTGCTCCAAGAGGGGCATACCCTGAAGTGAGTCCTTTTGCTAAAACTGCCATATCTGGTGATATATCTCAGTGATTTGTTGCAAATGACTCTCCTGTCCGACCTATCCCTGTCATAACCTCATCTGCTATTAACAATATATTATATTTATCACATATTTCCCTTATTCTCTGCCAGTATCCATTTTTAGGAACAACAGCTCCAGCAGTTGCCCCTATAATTGGTTCAGCAATAAAAGCAGCAACAGAATCAGGACCAGCATATTTTATGGTTTTTTCCAAAAAATCTGCACACTCTAAAGAACATGTTGCAGGTTCTTTTCCAAACAAAGTCACATCTATAGCAATAACAGGTTGGTACATGAGGATTATGAGGAAAAAGGGGAAGATAATGAGCTCTTCGCTTTGTATGTCCACTTAAAGATAAGGCATATATAGTATTACCATGAAAACTTGTCCATCTACTGATTATTTTGTATTTTGTAGGAAAACCTTCTTCAACCCAATATTGTCTTGCAAGCTTGATACTTGTTTCTACTGCTTCAGATCCACCTGATATAAAATATACCCTGTTTAAATCCTTTGAATTTGCCATTGAGGTAATCTTTTCTGCAAGTTGTTCAACCACCTCAGAAGTAAAATGACTCCCATGAGCAAAAGCTACTTTTTTCATCTGATTTGAAGCTGCATCAGCAATCTCTGATACTCCATGTCCAATTGAGACCACACAAGCACCTCCTGAGCCATCTATATAACGTTTTCCATCTATATCAAAAAGATAAATACCTTCTCCTCTCTCAATTACTGGATATCTCTTTTGTGGAGAACGATAAAATATATTAGTGTGCAAAAGAAAAATTAAAAGCAACCTAAAAAATTTTTTGCTAAAACCTAAGGAAACAAATTTTATAACTAATCAATAGAATTTTCAATTTACTGTTACCAGCATAAAAAGGCTCTAAAAAAATAACAATTAAATATATAAAACAGAAAAATTTCCTCTTGCCTTCAGAGAAAAAGTCAGGCTAATATTTCGTTTCCACCCTTGAATAACTAAATTTATATTATCATATTGACTCTTTTTAATAAAATGTTTTGTTTATAAATATCCATTAAATTTTATAAATCTTCTCTATAAAGATAACCTTCCTTTTATAATTCTTCATTATTATAAGTATTTTCCCGTTTTTATAAAGAATTTTAGAAAAAAGTTTTTCTTGAAAGTAGTTGATTTTTTATAAGATGAGTGATATAATAAATTTCTATTTAAATAAATGAAGATTTTGAATAAAAATAAAAGGTTGATTATAAATGAGAAAAAAAAGGGTAACCCCTTGGATATTATTAGCAGTTGTTTTAATTTTTATTTCTTTTTTTATAAGCTGTTCATATTTAAAACCTTTATACCCCTATATCCCTTGGTATAAACCATGGAGACCTAAATATAGTACAGAAGTTGCTGAGCTCATTTCTAACAAGGAAACCGTTTTACTTGGAAAAACTGAATATGTTGTTACTTTTGATAAAAATGAAGAAATTCACTTTATCCCTGTTTTGGAATATGTTGCTTCTCTAAAGAAGAAGCCTCACCTTTTAGAAAAGGCAAAAAGAAGCACCAAAGAGAAGATTCTTTTAGCAAGCAGTACAGAAAAATTAAATAAGCGGGTAGTAATATTTGATTTTTTTGACAGAACTCATTTTCCTGAAAATCGCTTTGGGAAATTAGCTGCTTCTTTTTTAAGAAAAAAGATCATTAGAATTAAAAAAGGAATTATTCTTTTAAATCATGAACTTATTGGGGGAAAATATAAAAATTGGAAAAAAGAGGGCAAAAAAGAGTCCTTTTTGAAATATATGAGCTGTGATGCTTTAGTTTTTGGTTCTATTTCAGGACCCTACATAAGTGTTACAAAATCAATTCTTAATAAAGGAGAAGAATCAGCTATAGCCCTTCTTCAAGTAGAGGTGCGTGTTGTAGATGGTATTACTGGTGAAACATTTGCAACTATTAAAGCAAGTAACCCTGTTTCAAAAACTAAACAGGAAGGAGCTTTTAGTGAAGAAAAGGCTTATTTAAAAGCCTTGAAGTTAACTATTGATCAACTTTATCCTTTGTTAAAGAGAAAAATCAATGCCCTTCAATGGCATGCGAGAATTATATCAATTACAAAACAAAAGGTTTATATAGATGCTGGAAGGAGATCAGGGGTTACTATTGGAGAAATATTTGATGTGCTACCGTCTGAAGATGAGAAAAAAACAAAAAGTATCAAAGGAGAAATTCAGATATCAGAATTATTTGGAATAGATGGAGCAGCAGGTAAAGTAATAAAAGGGAAAAAAATAAAGGTTTTAGATATTATAAAGCCAAAGCCAACGTTCTAAATAAAGTAGGTTAAAGATGTTTAAGGTAGGAGATTTTGCAGTATACCCTGCTCATGGAGTAGGAATTATAAAGGCTATAGAAAAAAGAGAGATATCAGGTTGTTATCAAAGTTTTTATATTATGAAGATCCTTGATAATGGTATGACCATTATGATTCCAATTGACAGTGCAGATTCAGTTGGATTAAGGAATATTATCTCCCAATCAGAAGTCCCTAAGGTTTTTGAAATCTTAAAGACAAAGGAACTAAAGATAAATGGACATAGTTGGAATCAACGTTATAGAGAATATATGGGAAGGATCAAAACTGGTTCAATATTTGAGATTGCGGAAGTGCTTAGGGATCTTCAACTTCTTAAAACCCAAAAAGAGCTCTCTTTTGGGGAAAGAAAGATGTTGGACATGGTAACAAGTCTTGTTGTTAAAGAATTGGCTATTGCTGAAAAGGTTCAGGAAAATGTGATTGGGGAAGAGATTAATAAGATTTTTAATAATAGATCTTCCTAAAAGTCTCTCTTTAAAAACTTTTTCGGGATATCTCATAAAAAAGAATTAAAAATCGTTTAACAATAAAATAATGTATATAAATTTGGATTTTTTCTATAATTCTTAACGTGAGATAGGATAATAAAGTAGCACCTTGTTTCCAAATCTTATTTAATTAGTTTGCAAAAAATGAAGTGTGACTAATTAAATAAATAAAGAGGAACTAAGGAGTATATTACTCAACTTTATTTAAAAAAAGCGAGTAATAAAAATAATGAGATTATTATTGGGGAGTCAGGAATTTTTAAAATATTAAAAGTTATATGGATGGGTATAAAGTTCTGCTTTATACCTTATGATTAAATTAAAAAAACTATTTATTGAAGAAAATGATAAAAATTTATATGATTATATAATTTTTTTATATAAAAAATTAATAGATTTTTTATAAATAACGAAATGGAGGTTAAATATGGGGACCTTCTTTTTAAGGTTTCTTTTTTTAATATTATGTTCATCATTAGGATATTATATTGCAAGGGATCTCTTTCCAACAAAAACTCAAGCCCTTTGGGGAGTAGGAATTGGCGGTGGTGCTGCTTTATTGTCAATATTATTTGAAAAACTTTCCCAAAAATATCCTCTAAAGATCATATTAGGTAGTATTATAGGAATGGCTTTTGGCCTTTGGGTTGCCAACCTTTTTACAAGTAAGTTTATCTCTTCTTTTTTGGGAACACTTAAAATTGGCTCTATTACTTTAGTAATGATCTATCTTATTTTAGGTTACCTTGGATTTAGAATAGGTACAATAAAAGCTTCGGAAATCTCTTTAAATTCTCTTCCTTTTTTTACAAAAAAGGAAAAGGAGAGTTCAAATTTCAAGATCCTTGATACCTCGGTCATTATTGATGGAAGGATTGCTGATATTTGCGAAACAGGGTTTATAGAAGGAAGCTTTGTAATTCCAAGGTTTGTTTTGCAAGAACTCCAGCATATAGCTGATTCATCAGATCCTATTAAAAGAAATAGAGGAAGAAGAGGACTTGAAATATTAAATAAAATACAGAAACAAGTGGACATAGATGTTGTTATCTCTGATCAAGATTTTCCTAAGATAAAAGAGGTTGATGCTAAATTAATAGAGCTGGCAAAGAGAATGAATGCTAAAGTGGTTACAAATGATTTTAATCTTAATAAAGTAGCAGAATTACAGGGAGTTTCTGTTTTAAATATCAATCAACTTGCAAGCGCTCTTAAACCTGTGGTCTTGCCTGGAGAGCCAATGACAGTAAAGATACTTAAAGAAGGGAAAGAGCATGGTCAGGGAGTTGCATATCTTGATGATGGAACAATGGTTGTTGTTGATGATGCTAAAAAGTATATGGGGAAAAGTATAGATATAATAGTAACAAGTGTTTTACAGACAACCGCGGGGAGAATGATCTTTGGAAAGATCAAAAGTGAAGCAGGGAATTTTTTCCCAATATCTAATACTTAAACTATGAAGATATCAGCTATTATACCTTCTGCTGGAAAAGGGATAAGGTTTAGTAATAAAATAAAAAAACAGTATGTTCTTATAAAAAATAAACCTTTGATCATTCATACTATCGAAAGGGTGTTGGCTTGTAAAAAAATAGATGAATTATACTTAATAGTCCCCCCTGAAGATGAAGATGAGGTAAATAAAAAGATTTTAGCCCCTTTTGATCTAAAGAGGAAGGTAAAGGTCTTCCCTGGGGGTAAAACAAGGCAAGAATCGGTCTATTTTGGTCTTTTAGCAATTGAATCCTCTGATTTTGTGCTTATACATGATGGGGTAAGACCATTAGTTACCCCAGAGCTTGTCTCTCTTGCACTGGAAAAAGCTATGTTAACAGGAGGATCAACCCCTATAATATCATTAAAAGAAACGCTAATTGAACTGGACAATAAAATTAACTTTCCTAATCGTGAGCGTTTTCGTCTTGTTCAAACGCCTCAAGCCTTTGCTTACGATCTTCTTCTCATGGCTCATAAAAGAGCAAGAGAAGATGGAATTAATGCTACTGATGATGCATCTTTAGTAGTAAATTTTGGAGGAAAGATTTCTCTTTTTCCAGGCTCTTATATAAATATAAAAGTAACTACTTATGAAGATCTATTGATAGTTAATCA
Organism: Deltaproteobacteria bacterium; assembly: GCA_019308145.1. GTDB lineage: Bacteria > Desulfobacterota > JAFDIG01 > JAFDIG01 > JAFDIG01 > JAFDIG01. The sequence continues at coordinate 9,365 of JAFDIG010000123.1, forward strand.
GTTGATTGATTTGGGAAATAAATATGAAAATAGGTATCGGTTTTGACGTTCATCCCTTTGCTAAAGGAAAAGAGTTAATTTTAGGAGGCGAAAAAATTCCTTTCCCAAAGGGATTATCAGGTCATTCTGATGCAGATGTTCTTGTGCATGCTATTTGCGATGCCATCCTTGGAGCTATTGGAGAAGGCGATATAGGAGTTCATTTCCCTGATAATGATCCAAGGTATAAAGATATATCTTCTCTAAAACTTCTTAAAGATGTAACTGAAATGATGAAGAAAAAAGGTTTTATAATATCAAATCTTGATTCTATAATCGTTGCACAAAAGCCTAAGTTTTTCCCCTATTTTATGAAAATGAAAAATAATCTCTCATCAATACTTAACATAAATAAAGATCTAATAAATATAAAGGCTACAACTACAGAAAAACTTGGTTTTATAGGAAGAGAAGAGGGAATAGCTGCTTATTGTGTAGTGCTGTTAAAAAAATCGGAGGATTTTCATGAAAAAAGATAAAGTAAGGGTGCGGTTTGCTCCCAGTCCTTCTGGTTTTCTGCATATAGGAAATGCAAGAACAGCTCTTTACAATAAACTTTTTGCACAAAAAAATGGAGGCTCTTTTATCCTTCGTATAGAGGATACAGATGTAGAAAGATCATCTAAAGAAGCAGAGCAGATTATCATGGAGGATCTAAAATGGTTAAAGATCGATTGGGATGAAGGACCAGATATTGGAGGAAATTTCGGGCCATATAGACAGTCAGAGAGGATCTCCATTTATAAAGATATGGCTCAAAAGCTTTTAGAAGATAAAAAGGCTTATTTTTGTTTTTGCACACCTTTAGAATTGGAAGAAATGAAAAAAGAACAGATAAAAAAGAAACAGCCACCAAGATATAATGGTCGCTGTTTAAGTTTAACCAAAGCCGAAATAGAGAAGTTTTTAGCTGAAGGCAGAAAACCTGCTATTCGTTTCCATGTACAAAAAGGGGTGGTAGAGTTTACAGATCTTATAAGAGGTAAACTAAAATTTGATACAAGCTCATTTGGAGATTTCGTTATTATTAAATCTGATGGAATGCCATCTTATAACTTTGCCGTTGTTGTAGATGATGCTATGATGAAAATTACCCATGTAATAAGAGGCGAAGATCATATATCCAATACGCCAAGACAGATCCTTTTGTATAAAGCATTGAATTTTACCTCACCTTTATTTGCTCATCATTCTATAACCATAGGAAAGGATAACCGTCCACTAAGCAAAAGAGAAAAAAATATGATATCAATCCGTTATTTAAGGGAAAAAGGTTATCTTGCAGAAGCAATTATTCATTATATTGCAATGTTAGGATGGTTAAAACAGGGAAATATCTCTTTAAGCTGGGATGAACTGGTTGAAAATTTCTCTTTGGAAAAGGTTTCAATCAGAAGGGCTATGTTTGATGAGGAGCAACTAAAAAGGGTCAATCATAAGATTATATTAGAGAAAGATCCAGAAGAGTTGGCTAAACTAATATCCCCATTTATAGGTGAAGAGTTATGCAATGAAAAAGGATCTAAATGGATAAAAGAGGCTGCGGAGTTACTAAAGGATAATATTATCACACTTGAAGATGCAAGAGCTTTTGGTGAGATATTTAAAAAAGGCGAAATAAGTTTAAGTGATGAAGCAGCGGAAATTCTTGAAAATGATAAAGTACGCACATATTTAAGACGGGTTGCAAGCCTATGGCGTCTTTCTCTCCCAAAGGTTACTCCAAAGGAAGCTTTAGAGTCTGTTAAAGAAATAGGAGAGGAATTAAATATTCATGGGAAAAACCTCTATATGCCAATACGAGCAGCTCTTACAGGTAAGCTTGAAGGGCCAGAACTTTATAAGATAATAACTTTAATGGATAACAAAACTATTATTAGTAGACTTTTCAACGCAAGTGGAACAGGATCTTAATTATTTTTTAGGGGTAATGAAATGGGAATAAAAATTTATAATACTCTTACAAGAAAGAAAAGCGAATTTATTCCTATTGAAAGTGGTAAGGTCAAGATGTATGTATGCGGAGTTACGGTTTATGACCTTTGCCATATTGGTCATGCACGATCGGTTGTAGTTTTTGATATGATCTATAGATATTTTCTATTTAAAGGCTTTGATGTAAAATATGTCCGTAACTTTACTGATGTGGATGATAAGATAATTAACAGGGCTATTAAGGAAAAAAAGTCTGCTGATGAGATTGCCCAAAGATATATTAATGAATTTTATAAGGATATGGATGC
>JAFDIG010000124.1 GCA_019308145.1 Deltaproteobacteria bacterium
CGGCAATTTAGAAGATTGGAAAGAAAGAACAAAAAAATGGAGTTTAACATCTTTTCCTGAACAAGATGAAATATTAGATAATCATATATTTTTAGATTTTAGAACTGTTTATGGCGATGAGGCATTAGAAAAGGAATTAAAAAGTCATGTCTTTGACTTGACAGAACAAAGGGCACCATTTTTGATTTCTTTAGCGCAAAGTGCTGTTTCTATGCCTATCCCTTTAGGGTTTTTTAAAAATTTCATAGTTGAAAAAAATGGAAAATATAAAAACAGATTGAATCTGAAACTTTATGGACTTGTCCCTTTAACCACATGTGTAAGAGTATTAGCCTTAAAGGAAAAACTCCCTGAAACCAATACTTTAGAGAGAATAAAGGTATTGAATAAAAAAAATATTATTTCTGATAATCAGGCAGAATTCTTAGAACAAGCCTTTGAAACCTTTTTAACCTTAAGGATTAGAAACCATTTGTCTGAATTAGATAAAGGTGAAGATTTAAGTAATTATATTAGTCCAGCAGAACTCTCCATCCGACAAAAGCAGCTTTTAAAAGAGGGTTTCTTAGCTGTTTCGCAATTACAAAAAACAACCAGTGACATATTAAAGATAAAAGATATCGAAAAAATGATAAGATATTAACCTATCTGAATAAACTTGTAATAGACCTTGTTTTACTTGATTCGGAATTAGTTTGCTGTTGCCTTGTTAAAACTTGGAAGGCATGTTTAAAGCAAACCATAGTTGTATAAAACGCTAATTTACTATACCTTTTTTAAGGAGTCCATAGAGAAAAGTAGACTGATCGCATTCATGCCAACTTTATTGGTTTAAAATAAAAAGAAATTTCCCTATTTTTTTATTTATCTATCATAATTGACTAATTTTAATCTGACTTAGAGATTTTTTAATCATTTCCTAAAATTTTTAATTTAAATTAATTTACGCTCTATTTTTGGGCGTAAATTAATCATTGCTTAAAGATTCTCTTTTATTATCCCTAAAAAATCACTAAAGGTTTTTTGGGTTTATTAAACCAGAATAGATTGTGGTGTTTTTTGTAATAACCAAACAGGGATTAAGAATTGAAGCTAACCGAGAGGTTATAATTTTGAACTGTTTTAAAAAAATAAAACTATAAACATAAAAGCAACTATAAAATCATTTATATAATCAATTTATATTAGATCAACTTTCTTTCCTCTTTGTTTTGATATCTCGGGATGAACACTTCATTTGAAAAATTTAAGTTATAATTATTTATAATTATCTAAAAATAAATTATATCAAAACAAATATTTTAACAATTTTTATGGATAAAACGACAATATTGTCGAAAAATTCTTTTTATTTAAGTAAAAATATTTTAAAAAACTTTTCTTTTTTAGTTTTAAGTTGTAAAATTTATTAAACAACAAAAATATATTAAAATAATATTAAAAAATAATATGGTTTCTTGTTCTATCAACCTTTTTCAACTTTATTTAAGGAACTTTTTAGGTTTCCTTGTTTCTGGCACACTTTTTGGATAAGAAGAGAAATAATAGTAAATTTCACAAAAATGTTACCAAAAATTAAAATAATTTTTCAAATATAAAAGAGTTGCATGACTAAAAAATGTGTAAACTACCTTTTTAAAAGAAATCTCTTTCCCTTAATTACTTGACAAATTTTATAAGGTCATCTAATTTAATCAAATTAATATTTTTTCATTCTTTTTAATATGGGACAATATTATGAGAAAAAAGGGATTTCTTAAAAAAAGTAAAAATAGAATTCAAAAATTTCAGCTTCAGGATATTACTAAATCAAATCTGTTTAGGGATATATTCCCTTATACAGAAGTTCCAAGAATAAAGGTTGACCACAAATTAGAGATAATGGGTCCCCCTGAAGATATTTTTATTACTGACACTACATTCCGAGATGGCCAACAATTTATGTCCCCATCTACAGTGAAACAGAACATTATGTGGTGTTATATGTTAACTACTAAATTTTACAATAGAAATCATGCATGAACTAATTTAAATTAACAATTTAGAAATATTGATTAAAAAATCTTTAAATCATATAAGAATCAGCTAATTATGACAAATAAAAATAAAGGAATTTTCTTTGGTTTAAAACAGTCTCATGAAAACAAATAAAAGATTTATAGGTGAAATTCTCCTTGAAAAAGGCAAAATAACAGAGAGGGATCTCAATTTAGCCTTAGCTGAACAAAATATTACAAAAGAAAAGATAGGTGAATACTTTGTCCACAGAGGTATTATATCATACGATGATCTTTATCAGGCAATTTCAGAACAATTAGAAATCCCTCTTGTTCCAATATCAGAATTTCCTAAAACACCTCTTTTTATAGATGGGCTTACTGTTGATTTTATAAAAAAAGGTTTTGTTATCCCTGCTAATACAAATGGCAACGTCCTTACCCTTCTTGTGGCAGACCCTCTTGATTTCCCAACATTTGAAGCAATAAAAATCGCAACTGGAATGGAGCTTGAGTTAAGACTGGCAAGAAAGGATCATATAGAAGAAGCAATGGAGAAACTTTATGGAACAGGTGGAGGCTCAATGGATCAAATCATTGAGGAAATCGGGAGCAATGAGAATGGAATTGAGAATGAAGAGGATATAGCTCATCTTAAGGATATGGCATCTGAAGCACCTGTTATCAGGCTTGTAAATCTAATTATTACAAGGGCAATCGAAAGCCGAAGCTCTGATATTCATCTTGAACCTTTTGAAAATGAATTTAAAGTAAGGTACCGAATAGATGGTGTCTTGCATGATGTGGAATCCCCTCCAAGAAGACTTCAAAGTGCTATAATATCAAGGATAAAGATAATGGCTAAGATGAATATAGCCGAGAGAAGACTCCCACAAGATGGCAGAATAAAAATGAGAATTCTTGGAAGAGAGATAGATTTTAGGGTCTCAACAATACCAACTTTACATGGAGAAAGTGTGGTTTTAAGGATTCTTGATAAAAGTAGCATTATTCTTGATCTTAAAAAACTCGGTATGGATAAAGATCTGCTTTATTCCTTTACCAAGATCATTCAAAGGCCTCATGGAATAATCCTTGTAACAGGTCCAACTGGCAGTGGTAAAACCACCACACTATATTCAGTTTTAGAAAAGATAAATTCGCCTGAAAAAAAGATTATAACAGTTGAAGACCCAGTAGAATACCAGCTTAAAGGTGTAAATCAGATACAAGTAAAACCATCTATTGGACTCACCTTTGCAAATGGATTGAGATCAATTGTTAGGCAAGATCCAGATATCATTCTAATTGGTGAAATAAGAGATGCTGAAACAGCTGAAATAGCGATTCAATCTGCGTTAACAGGCCATCTTGTATTCTCTACACTGCATACCAATGATGCAGCAGGAGCGATAACAAGACTTCTTGATATGGGAATGGAGGAATATCTTCTTGCTTCTACCATCATCGGAGTCCTTGCTCAAAGACTTGTAAGGGTTTGTTGTCCTAAATGCGAATATTTAGTAACACCAGAGGAAAGTATCTTAAAAGAGATGGAGGTAAAGGAAAATATCTCGTCTAATCTAAAAATAAAAGAGGTAAAAGGCTGTGATGAGTGTAGTTTTACTGGCTACAAAGGTAGAACAGGAATATTTGAATATTTAGAAATTACCGATCCAATTCGGTCTCTTATATTAATGAGAAAGGATGCTAATACTATAAAAGATGAAGCAAGAAGATTAGGAATGAAAACACTAAGAGAAGACGGGTGGAATAAAGTAAAAAAAGGAATTACCACAGTGGCAGAAGTACTAAGAGTCACGCAGCAGGAGTAATTTTTTATGGCTGAATTTTTCTATAAGGCTTCTGACAAAATGGGGAATATAGTCCAGGGAAATCTTGATGGCAAAGATGAAGAAAGTGTTGTAAATAAACTTCATACAATGGGCTATATCCCAATAAAAGTCCAGCCATCAACAAAGGGAAAGGTATCTGTTCCAGCTCCAACTTTAAAATATAAGAAAATTAAAGGATCAGTAAACGATTTACTCACCTTTACTCAAGAACTTTCAACACTTTTAGAAGCAGGACTTCCGTTAGATAAAAGCCTTTATATATTAGCAGAACTTGCAGAAAAAAGAAAACTATCTCAGGTAATAAATGATATCTTAAAAATGGTAAGAGAGGGAAGCACCCTCTCTGATGCATTAAGCAAGTATCCAGGGGTTTTCCCTCGTCTTTATGTAAATATGGTAAAGGCGGGTGAAGCAGGAGGTGTTCTTGAAGAGATCCTTAAAAGATTAGTTGAATATTTAGAAAGTTCAAAGGAATTTAAGGAATATATAATTTCTGCAATGATCTATCCTGCTATACTAACATCAGTTGGCACTGGTGCTGTAATCATACTTCTTTTATTTGTCATTCCAAAATTTGCCCAGATCTTTAATGATATGGGACAGGCCTTACCTCTTTCTACAGCAGTATTCTTAAAAATAAGTCTGCTTTTTAGAAAATTCTGGTGGATGGCACTTATTGGTTTTAGCATTATATATTTAATAATTAAATCATATCTTAAAACTGAACATGGAAAATTTGTTAAAGACAAAATTCTATTAAAGATAGGTATACTGGGTAACCTAATCAAGAAGATCGAAGTAGCAAGATTTGCAAGAACCTTAGGCACCATGATTAAAGGTGGGGTTCCGATACTTTCTGCTCTTACTATTGTAAAGGATACGATCAATAATACCCTTATAGCTAAATCAATGGATCAGGTTACTTTAGGATTAAGAGAAGGGGAAGGAATTGCTGCTCCCCTAAGAGCAGTAAACATTTTTCCCCCTTTAGCATTGCATATGATCACTGTTGGTGAGGAGACAGGTCAGCTTGATGAAATGTTGCTAAATGTAGCTAATACTTATGATAAAGAAGTAAGAAATATTATAAAAAGAATGATCACGCTTTTGGAACCTGCTTTAATCCTTTTTGTTGCACTATTAGTTGGATTTATAATGATATCACTTTTAACTGCTATCTTCAGTATGAATGAATTACCGTTTTGAGGAGGAAATATAAACCATGAAAGATAAAAATAATAAGGGCTTTACCTTGATGGAGCTTCTTGTAGTAATGATCATTTTAGGTCTACTTGCTGCTTTTGTTGCGCCAAGGGTATATAAATGGGTTGGTCCTTCAAAACAAAAAGCTGCTAAGATTCAAATATCGCTTTTTGAAAGCGCGCTTGAAAAATTTCTACTTGATATGGACCGCTATCCTACAACTGAAGAAGGACTAAATGCATTAGTGAAAAAGCCTGCCGGTGCAGAAAAATGGGCTGGCCCTTATCTGAAAAAGGAAATACCTTTAGACCCTTGGGGTCATCCTTATGTTTACAAATCACCAGGAGAACATGGAGATTATGATATAATATCATATGGAAAAGATGGACAGCCTGGTGGAGAAGGTGAAGACAGAGATATTGTGAGCTGGAAATAAATCTTTTAAAAGGTTAAAAACAAGCGTTTAATTATGGTTAAGGGTAATAAAAAGGCTTTCACACTTATTGAATTGATAGTAGTAATCTTTATTATTTCGATGACCGCTGCTTTAGTGGCACCTCGTTTAGGTGGAAGTAGCAAATCTTTGAAATTAAAGGGCGCTGCTACACATCTTACAGCTCTTTTTAGATACGCAAGAATGCGATCAATAGTTTTAGGTTATCCTTTGATAATAAAAATGATCCCAGAAAAAAATCTATTTATTTTCGAGGATCTTTCAATAAAAGAGGATAAAAGCAAAGAAGATGAAGAAAAAGAAATTATTAAAACCTTAAAAAAAGAATATATCTTACCTAAAGGGGTATCTATTTCCAATCTGATGCTCAATAAAAAAGAGATATTTGATAAAGGAGAAATGATTTTCTACCCTGATGGAACTATAGATGAAGTAGAGCTCACCTTAAAAGGGGATAAAGAGAGGAGTTATGAAATATATGGCCATCCTATCACAGGAGAAATCCTTATCAAGAAATCCCCTTAAGAATTCTTTAAATGGTTTTACTTTGCTCGAGGTTTTGGTTGCTCTAATAATACTAGGGCTCTGCTTTACCATTATTATGCAGCTTATCTCTGGCGCATTAATTTTAGGGAAATCATCAAGGGATTATACAAAAGCATCGCTTCTATGTAGAAGAATTATGGAAGAAGCATTATCTCAGGATGTGGTAAAAAACAGCGAAGGTGAACAAAATGGGATGCAATATATAGTTGAAACAGAGCCTATCACTCTTTATGAAGATGAAGAAGAGGATAAACTCCCATTTAAAGAAATAAAAACAAAGGTTACTGTTTTATGGCAAATAGGAAAACGAGAGAAAAAGGTCATATTTTCTTCTTTAAAGCTTGTGCCAAAGGAAAAGGAAGAATAAATAAAAAAGGATTTACGCTTTTAGAACTTATCCTCTCCCTTTCTATCTTATCTGTTCTTGTTGTTCTTATGGCAGGTGTTATGAGTTTAGGAAGTCGTGCATGGGATCGTGGAGAGGAGATGTCTAATGATTCTCAGAAAATAAGAATAAGTTTAGGCTTAATAGCAAAACAACTTAAATCTATTTATCCTTTTTCA
>JAFDIG010000430.1 GCA_019308145.1 Deltaproteobacteria bacterium
CCATTTACCCATAGGTAATATTCGGTAGCACAATCAACCTCATTCCAGGTATATGTTGGGGTGTTATCATCAATCGTTCCACTTGGAGAGACAAGTGTTGCCTTGCCTGGAGTAAGCCCTTCTGGTTCAATGCCAATTAATGCAGCTTGATAATTTACATCTGACCAACTATAACTTCCTGTGACAATATGGTTTGAAGCGTACCATCCATCATAATAACCTTCCCAACCCATGTTGATATGGATCTGTTCTGATGGAGAATCACGATAACCATCAACTACAACAGAATGTCCCCCGGCATTTGGATCTCTTATACGCATATGACATGGGCGTCCAGCTTGTACTTCATCTCTAAAAACTTGCATCCATGCACTGTCAGATGAATAATTAATACGATAAACAGCCTGTATAGTGTTTTTATATTTGAAGTAGGTTGGATAAACAGTTAGACCATACATTGTATCAGCTCCAGAACCATCTACCCCATAGTCCATGTGCCAAGCAATACCAACATCACTCATAAGCTTAGCCACAGCATCTTTTTGTACTTGAGTACTTCCTGAGCTATATGAATTGAGCATATTTGCCCAATCATAGGTGCTTTGGCTAAAATCCCTGCTTAAAGTTACCCATGTACAACCATTCCACCATTGGTAAGATGTAGAGTTTTGTCCAGACTGAGGATAATTCCAATATTTCATAATCTGTGCGGCAGCAGTAGCAACACAGCCTGTATAAGTGGAGGCTCCATTACACCATTTAGGAGTTTGTTGATTATATGGATCGCCTTGTCCCCAAGCAGTTGAAAGTAAAGGGCCATAAGTTGTAAAATCCATCCCTTCTGTAAAGGATGGATAAGTAATCTCAAAATTATTTCTATCTTGATTCAAAAAATTCCATAATTTACCACTTTTTGTTTCAGAAAGGTCATAATAAGATAATTCATCTTCATGTTCTTTGATAGCTTTATTTATTTTAAAAAGTTCCTCTTTGATCCATTGGGTAATCTCTGTGTTATCATTCACTGATAAAGTTGTTATAACCTACTACTTTATTTTTATATATAATTAATTCCTTATCAATAATCTCCGGTGGAACATCTGAAGACCATGACTTATATGCTTTATTGCAGAAATAAAGCCAGTTTTGAGCAACCCTTTCTGCTGTTTTAATATTTATCTCTCCAGTTATCCCTAAAGTTACGAAAGAAAATACAAAGATAACTGTAATAATAAAAATTTTCTTAAACATTTTTAGCTACCTCCTAAACTCGTTTCAAGAGTAAATATTTAATTTTTAGAAATCAATAAAACTTCTTATAAAAAATAAAGAACCTTCACTATCTATATTGAGCTTTATGCCTCGTTGTCATTCTTCAAATATTGGTATATCAAAAATACAAACAATGATCCAAATAAATTGAAAAACGAAAGCAAATAAATAAGAGACTAAAAAATGATGTATAGAGATTTAAATTTAAAAAATGGAAACGCTCTTTCTTTGAGTGAATACATTTTCTGCCTCCTCCTAAAAAGGATTATCTAAATCCTTTAACAAATAAGCGCTTAAACAGAATAATAGAAGACATTTAAAATCATCCTGTTAATTTAAAGATAGTTAAACATGTCTCTAAAAATGACTCCTTTTTATTTAAAAGCTCAGCCTAAAAAACAAAGAGATAATAGCTTTTAAGCCAAAATTGTTTTCACTTTTATGCCCTTAGTTATATTATAAAATCTTTATACAAATTTCTTAAAAAAATATCTAATATATTATACTTTTATATTAAATAATATATAAAGCTTTTTTGAAATGTCAAGGTAATTTTTTAAAATGGAAAAATTAAGTAGATGATGTTAAAGTTTAGTTAGTAAAAAAATAAAAAGGTAACATTTTAAATGCTACCATAATATATAAAGGATAACAGGCAGGATGCCTGTCCTACCGATTAGGTTAGCATTTATGTGTCATAATTTTTTCATTGGCATTATGTAGGGTGGTGGGATTTTATATCCCACTATTTTTTTTGAGGATACACCTCTTTCTTCTTTTAATAAAGCTTTTTTGAGACAAAATATTTTACATCACCATAGTTATTTTATGTTGAGTTTATTTTAATTTAGTGAAATAATTT
>JAFDIG010000431.1 GCA_019308145.1 Deltaproteobacteria bacterium
TAAAGTTTGAGAGTTGTTTTCATCAAGCATTTTTTTATATGTTTGTTGGAGTTTCAAGTTTCTTGCTTCTTGTTTGGGTTTTAGGTACTATTTTTTTACCAGAAGATAATATTTCTCACGCTTTAAATCCACTCAGTAAATTTAAGTTTTGGTTATTGGAAGATACTTCAAGAATCGAAACGGTGGTAGAATATAGTGTTATGGTAGTTGTAGGAATAGCTATAATAACTCCTTTTATATCTAAGAAAATAAGGAAAAAAGAGAAAGCGAAGGACTAAAATGATATTCAAAAGAGCAAACTACATCAGCTGGAACACATGGAAAGGAGTCATTGATTTTGTTTCAATGTATAGGTTTCAGCAAGGTGTGAGATCGGAGAATATAAGGAGGCAATAACAATGCAAAAAGACAAGATTATAAAGAAGCCAGTCAAGGGCACACAGATAGGGATAAGAATCAGCAAGAGGCTGAACAAGTGGATGCGAGACAATAACTACAGCCCCACAAGGATATTCATGGAGGCTGTCAAGGAGCTGGGATATAAAAAGAACGGGGATGATTGAGGATGAAAGAACTAGAAAAACTAAAAAAGCAAAAGGAAAAACTAGAACAAGCAGTAAAGGACAAGCAAGAGAAAGAAAAGCTAGAGAAAGACATACAAGAGTTGCAGAAGAGAAAGTAAAGAGCTTTGGAATGAAGATAGTCAAGGACTTTGAAGCTTTTGAGAGGTTTGCTGACAGGCATGGAAGTGATGGTGAAGAATTGGATAAGTTTGTCGGTGGAGAAAAGAAGAAGAAAGGAAAGAAGAAAAAATGATCCACCTAAAACTCCCTTTTTACAAGTACATAGAGCCAAGATTAATACTAATATCATTCCTGATAAGCCTTGTCCCTTTTATATATTACAGGATATCATTCTATGGCTTTATTTCATTGATGCTGTTCCTGCTGCTAATGTTCCATGAGTTGTTTATATTGGTTAAGGAAAAATGAACCGAGAAAATATTATACAAATTGGGATGGTTGTTCTGGTTCTGTTTTTATTGATCTTGGGGATAAATTCTGTTTCTACTTCTGAACAAGTGGCGGGACAGAACATAACCTATGAGATAAGTCATTATATAATGCCAAAGATAGACAACAACACATATATAGGGGATATCTATGACTGCAGCAACTTCAGCGAAAAAGCAAAAGGGTATTTTGAAAGTCTCGGCTATAATGTATCGATAGTCCAGAGGGATACAAACAAAACTAGAGGAAATGTAACTATTATCCATGCTTTCATCAGAATAAATGAACCTGTATATATAGAGCCACAAATAAGAAAAATAATCAACAATAACCGAACCATTCTTTAAGGGGTTATATTAACGCTTATATTCATAAAGCCATAAGGATCTATCTTCTCGGTCAGGTTCATTATAATCTCGTTGCATACATTTGAATATATCACAGCGGATATGAAATAACCTACACAAAAAGCCAAGATAATGATAAGGAAGAAAAGCCAACTTTCTTTAATAAAAGGCTTATCAAAAGTAAAGAACTCCTTTAATGTATATCTGGGCTTGTATGTGCCTGTTAACAGCTCCCTGAGGCACTTTATGTCCCCTTTTATATCATTGTATAGGAAAAGAATTATGCTCTTGATTGGGCTTTTTTTTCATAAAAATGTGGCGAGGATACACATGACTTTAGTCGTGTGAGGAATGCCTATACCTCTCTGCTCACTGGACATTTGTCCATAAGCTTTATATATAATTGAATTATCTTTATATTTATGGAAGTTAAAGCAACTGCTAAAATTAAACTCCTCTTCTGTTAAATTCTTTAAGTTCAAAAACAATCTCTTCTTGTCGTTTTTCATTATATTTTTTCCATTTTCTTGATTTCTTTTTTAATTCAGTAAGTTCAATGAATAATTTTGCTTGTTTTTTCTTTAATATTAAGTAAGGTAATATTTTTTGTAATAATTTGGTTCCCTGTCTTTGGGCTAATTCAAGTCTGAACATAGGTTTCCATTTTGGTTTTTGCTTATGTTGTGTAACATTCTTTGTTCCATCTCCTATTAATTGAGCTAATTTATTAATTATTTCTTTGTTTGTGCATCCAATAATAATCTTTCCATTGATTGTATATGAATTCCTTGTTTTGATTTTACAAGCATAAATACATCCCTCACCATCTATAAATCCTGCTATATATGCTTTTTCTATATCTTTCATATTGCATCACCAAAATAAGAGTAATGCAATGAACTATATAAATGTTCTGTTTTTAAATGCAAGTTTCAATCTTGCTAAACACCACAGCATATCTGATGGTGTTTCGGTTGTTGTAACACAGCCAAACATTCAAAGTGATGATGTCAAAGGTCAATCGACAACTGCGACTGAGCTTATGGATAAAAGCCCACTACTTTAGTGGTGGGATTATGTTACTTCTTATAAGCATAAACTAACTTGCCATAACCTCTGTTTCCTTTCTCTACATATTTGAAATTAATCATCCCAAACCTTCTTAGTGTAGATATGGATTTTGCTATAGATTCTTCCCTGATACCTAGTTCTTTGCTTAGTTGATCCATATCAAACCATTTTTTCTTGCTCTGCTTGAGAATGGCTATTATCCCATCCTGCGCCATGATTATCCCTCTTTTAATTTATAAGGATCTTGCGAGGTTTTAGTGCTGGTTATCCAAAACAACTGAGGTACTTCTCTCAAGACTGTAACCTTAACCAGTTCTTCTTCGTGTCCCCAGATAGCAGGAAGAGAGTGCCAT
>JAFDIG010000125.1 GCA_019308145.1 Deltaproteobacteria bacterium
CTGCATCATTTGTAATGGTGGTTCTTTTTTCGGCTAATGAGCCAAAAAGGTAAATCTTAATAAAGTTTTTGTTTTCCTTTTTTGCTTGGCTTATCCAATCTTTGCTTCTTTCAATCGTCTGTCCTTGCCTTGATTTCATATTTTATTAAAAATCATTGTGTAATTTTTTAACTTTTCGAGTTAATAGTCTTATATTCTCCTTCTATAAATTCCCTTATCCACCATTCAAAGGATAAAAAAGACCAAATCAATAATCTGTTGTTACGTTTTCCTGAAATATGTTCTTGAATCTTATTATTCACAAAATCATAGTTAAAATAATTATAAATCCTTGCTTTTTTATCAAGTAAGAGCTTTTTTATATAGTCAATGCTTTCCCCTCTAAACCAGGATGCATCAGGTGCACTAAATCCTTGTTTTACTCTGTTTGTTATTTTTTCTGGGATAATTTTTGACATAGCTTTTCTCAATATTATTTTGCCATCTCCTGTTTGCTCATAATATCTTTTTAATTTCCCTGGTTCATTTTCATCTATTTTCAATATTCTTTCTATTTCTCTTAACTTATATCTTGGAGGGATCGTTGTACCAAAATCAACCAATTCGTTATCCATAAAAGGAACTCTTGTCTCAAGTGAATGTGCCATTGATAACTTATCTTCAACTATAAAAAGACCATGGAGAAATGTTTTTGCCTCAAAGTAAAGTGATAGATTTATTGCATCTTCAAAACTTTTTAGTCCCAGATGGTTTTTACTAAAGACTGAACAAAAAATATCAAAAGAAGAAGAAATATCAATGTGTTTTTCTATTTCTGGTAAAAATGCTTTCTTTCTTTCCTCATCGTTTAACAACCTCTGCCAAAATTCATAATATCTTTTAAAATATTCTTGTTTGGTTAAACTTCCAACTGTACGATAATATCTCCATGGATATCCACCAAAAAGCTCATCACCACCTGCACCTGAAAGCACAACTTTGCCAAATTTGCTTGCAAGCCTTGCAACATAGTAGTTTGGATAAGATTGACCAACCCTAAGATCTTCTAAATGCCAGATAAGTTTAGGCATAACATGTTCCATATCTCCTGCATGCATTACAACCTCATAATGTTCGGTTTTTAGAAGATTTGCTATAAACTCTGATGCCTCCCTTTCATCAAAGGAAAGTTCAAGACCTGATGCAGATGATAGGTCAAATCCACCAGTGAAAGTTGAAAGTCTTTTTAAATGTTTAGCAGCAACTGCTGTTATAGAGCCAGAATCCATACCTCCTGATAAATAACTACCAATAGGAACATCGCTTATTAAATGCCTTTTAACAGCATCTAAAAATATATTATATAAGATCTTAGCAGTATCATCTTCTGAATAATTAAAATTGGATGAATCAAAAGAGTAATCCCAATAAACTTTTTTCTCTATTTTTGCTTTATCAATTTCTATCCCAAGATAAGTACCAGCTTCTAAAAGATGGATATCTTTAAAAAGGGTTTTATCTGTTAGAATATTTTGAAAAGTAAAGTATTCATTTAATCCATCAGGGTTTATATTAGCAGCAACATATCCGCTTTTTAATAATGCTTTTATCTCCGAAGCAAATAAAAAGATATCATTTTTATTATAATAATATAAAGGCTTTATACCATATCTATCTCTTACTAAAAAAATGAGGTGATTTGGCTGATCCCATAGGGCAAAGGCGAACATACCATTGAACTTATGGATAACATCTATTCCCCATTCTTCGTATCCATGAATAATTACTTCAGTATCAGAAGTAGAGAAAAAAGTATGACCTTTTTGTTCAAGTTCATGTTTAATTTCTGGGAAGTTATAGATCTCACCATTATAAGTTACCCATATAGTTTTATTTCTATTGCTCATTGGTTGATGGCCTGTATATGTCAAATCGATAATAGCAAGCCTTCTATGTCCAAGCATAATATTCCATGGCTTTGCAATGACCCTATTTTCTTCGATAGTTGTTGGAGTATTACCATATTCCAAGTAAAGAGGGCGAAGAAATTCTTGTTCAGTAAGTTCATGCCATTTGGCTTCCATTTTCCCAGGCTTTTGGTATGCTAAAAGATACCCTGCATCATCAGGCCCTCTATGAGCCATAATGTCACACATATGTTTTATAGCAAATGGTTCTATTAATCTGTTATTAAATCCAATTATTCCTGCTATTCCACACATTTATATCTTTTCCCCAAATTCTTTTATTGTTTTTACTACTTTTTCTTGCTCCTCATCCTTTAACTGATAAAAGAGGGGTAGGGTGATAGTAGTTGTTTCAGCCTCAACTGAAGCAGGAAAATCACTGTTTTTAAAACCATATTTATTTTTGTAGTATCCTAAAGTTGGAACTGCATGTGTTCCTGGTCTTGTAAATATTCCATTTTTAGTAAAATATTCCACAAGCCTGTTTCTAATTGAATTTGCTATTTTCATATCCCCATTAAAATAATTTTTATTTATCCTTAAAACATATGCTTGATAAGAATGGAGATAGTTTTTTTCATAAACAGGTATTTTAATCCAAGGTATGTCGGATAAAGGATCATGATATCTTTGAGCCATCTCTTTTCTTTTTGCTAATAAATCAGGTACCTTTTTCATCTGAGATAAACCAATAGAAGCTTGAATATCAGTCATACGGTAATTAAATCCAAGTTCATTGAATTCAGGCATAAGAAATAGTTTATTATTATGTCGTTGAAGATCAGACGTTTTTGCACCATGGTCCCGTAAGGATTTTGCCTTTTCGATTAGAGGTTTATGTTTAGTTACAATCATTCCACCTTCTCCAGTTGTGATTATCTTTCTTGGATGAAAACTAAAACAGCCTATATCTCCAAACAAACCAGCATGAGTATCTTTATAATATGAACCTAAAGCACACGCTGCATCTTCTACAATTTTAAGCTTATATTTGTTTGCCAAATTTAATATCGGATCTATATCAGCACAAAGACCAAAAAGATGAACAGGGATTATTACCTTTGTTTTATTGGTTATTTTTTTTTCTATATCCTCAGTTTTTATATTAAAAGTGTCAATATTGATATCTACAAATACTGGTTTTGCTTTTAGATATTCAATAGCATTTGCTGTTGCTACATAGGTAAAAGCAGGGAGGATTACTTCATCATTCTCTTTTATTCCAAGGAGAGTTAAAGCTATATGAAGAGCTGCGGTACAATTAGATACTGCACAAGTATAGCCATCCCCGATAAAGTTAGAAAAAACTTTTTCAAATTCTACTACTTTTGTCCCTTGAACCAACCATCCAGATTTCAAAGGTTCAAGAACTGCTTTTAATTCTTCTTCATCTATATATGGTTTTGTTAAAGGTATTGTTTTCATGATTACTACTCTCACTTAAAAGGATGTTGTTCTTTATGTTTTTCACGCCACTTTATAAGTTTTTTTAACCCTTCTTCAAGGGAGATTTCTGTTACAAACCCTAATTCTTTTTTTGCTTTTTCAGTTGACCCAACTCTATGAGTGACAAAAGTTGGGCCTTCTGGTTCATATTGGATTTTAAGATCTGCACCTGTTATTTTAAGTATAAGCTCACAGATCTCTTTTATTGATGTTTTTTCACCACTTCCAACATTATAAAATGTATCAGTTGTATCTGCTTTCATAGCAAGGATATTTGCTTTTGCTACATCAGTTACATATATAAAATCATATGATTGAGAGCCATCACCATAGACAATAGGAGGTAATCCTTGATCAATGCGATCTAAGATCTTCATGATAACAGCAATATATGCTCCTTTATAATCCTGTCTTGGTCCATAAACATTCATATATCTTAGACCAACATAGTTCAATCCATATCTATGATAAAAAGCCCTGCACATATGCTCCCCTGCGATCTTTGTCGCGCCATAAAATGTTTTATTATTATAGGGATGATCCTCATTCATTGGAATGCTTAATGCATCGCCATATACTGAGGCAGAGGATGAATATACTAATCTTTTAACACCTTGGTTAACAGATGCTTCAAGTACATTAAATGTGCCTTTTATATTCACCTCAAATGCAGATCTTGGGTATTCATAACATTGAAGAAGCCACAATGCAGCAAGATGAAAAACACCATCAATACCTTTCATAGCAGCGTTTAATATATCAGTCTGACAGATATCCCCACCTATTTCATAAATTTTTACCCTCGGGTCCTTTAAGGCATTTTCAAGATTCTCATATCTTCCGCGACAGAAATTATCATATACAATTATCTCTTTTAGATCTTCTTTTGTTAGCTCCTCTACAAGATGGGAGCCAATAAGCCCTGCTCCACCAATAACTAAAATCCTTTTACCTTTTAAATCCATTTTTCTCCTCTCTCCAGATTTTCTATTTTTTTATATATTTGTATGAGCTTTCTGCTTTCTATCTTCCAATTATATCTTTTTTTTGTCCAATAAATCCCTTGATCTCCCATTTTTTGAGCAATAGAGCCATTTTCTGAGATATATATAACTTTCTCTGCAAGATCTTTGTGATTATCTGTTTCAAATATTAAACCTGCTTTTGTCTCATTGATGATCCTCTTTAAAGGTGCTGCATTGCTTGTGATAACAGGGATTCCTAAAGCCATATATTGAAAAAGCTTGTTTGGTAATGCTTTATCTCCCAACCCTCCTTTCTTATGAGGTATAATGCCAATTTGTGAAGCTTTTATATAACTTGGTACCTTTCCAAAATGAATATAGCCTTTGAACTCTACATGATTAGTGAGAGATAAGGAATTGATCAATTTTTTTAGTTTTGCGACATATTTTTTATCCTTTGGGCCAACAACAAGAAAAAATATTTCAGGTAATTTCTTTTTTATTATTGGAAGGGCTTTTATCATAACATCAATACCACGATGAATACCCATTGAGCCAATATAAGAGACAACAAATCTATTTTTATATTTTTCAATAACATCATTATCTATAGGAAAAGAATTTAAATAATCAGGGTCATCTACATTCATCACAACAGATATATCTTCAGGTGAGATCCCTGTTTCCTTTATATAGTATTTTCTTGATTCATCGTTTACTGATATCACATGAAATGCTTTTTTTATAAGTCTTTGCTGATGTTTTTTCCATCTTTTAATATTGTATATCCAGTAGGATAGGGGATTTAGTTTTATTGACCAATCCTTCCATAATTTTTCAGTAAGCTGAAAAATAATATTGTCATGCAGATCAAGAATTACTGGTATATTTTTTTCTTCTGCGACAACAAAAGCAGGGTAGGCATATGATAGGTCATGTATATGAATTGCATTTGGTTTTATTTCATTTACTGCTTCATTTATATGCTTTAACCAAAAAGATTGTGAAAAGTTGGTTAAAAAACCATAAAAAGAATAAAAATAATACAATGGTGTATCAACCCTTTTTACATTAATTCCATGAATATTTTCTTTACCATATCCCCTACAAAGTAGGTATACATTATAGCCTTCATTTATTAAACTTTCTGCTTCTCTTTCTACCCTTCTATCATATGGATAATTAGTATGTAAAAACATTAGCAGATTCATTCATCGTCTCTTAAGCTTTCAACTTTTATTCCAACTGGTCCAAAAACTTTTTTTGCTCTTTTTTTCATTTCAATTGCTTTACTTTTTATTGATGTGATAAGCACAGCATCACAAACATTATTACTCATTTTAGAAAAATTCTCTATGGAGATAACATTAAAACCAAAGATCTTTTTTCCAATTATATCAGGGTTATCATCAATAATTCCTACTAATTTTATATCTACTCCTTGCAATGTAATATAAGCTATCTCCATCTCTTCTCCTACACCATAAAAAATGATCTTTTTTATTCCATATGTATTTAAACTAACCATTTTCTTTGCAACCCTATCTTTTATTTCTACATAACGTGATATAGCATTTTCCATTAAATGATAAGCAAGTTTGGTTTTCTCTTTAATACCTTTTGGAGTTAAGAAATAGCCAATACGTTTATGATTGATTCCTTTTACAACAAGCCACCCCTTTTTTGTCATATTTTTTATAAATGCATTAGTAACCCCTAAAGATATACCAAACTTATTGGATAGCTTTCTTTGAGAAATATGTGGATCTTTTTCCAGCTCTTCTAATAACTGAAGATGTTTTAGATCTTCTGCTGGTTTGAAAAGTTCTGGTTCATCCATGTTCATTTCCTGAACGTTCATAGTTTGAACGAATTATTAACAGATAAAAATTGCTTTGTCAAGTATTTTTTTCTTAAAGTCCTGGAAAACAACATAAAAATGGTAAAATATTAATTCGTTTTTTTATTTTTAAGTGTAAATAAACTATAAACTAAGAATAGAAAGAAAGGGGAGAATATTCTGTTAAAATTTGTTGAAATTTCTGATTGTTAATAATATAATAATATCAATTTATTAAAAACCAAAAGGCAATTTATAATAAAAAAGGTTTTAATGTGATATTTTTCCCCATTATTTGATAGGGAGTACTTTGAGAGGAAAATTCTTTATAATTCTTT
>JAFDIG010000126.1 GCA_019308145.1 Deltaproteobacteria bacterium
TAATGAAATCTTTTGAATTAATTTAAATAAAAAATAGAAAAAAAAGGCTATCATTCCCATATGAAGACCAGAGATAGCTAAAATATGTGCTACTCCTGCTCTATTAAAGATATCGATATAGTTTTGAGAGAGCCTCTTCTTTTCTCCTAATAAAAGAGTTTCTATAAGTGCCTCGGATGGGCTATTACCAAAGCTATGTATAAGAGCTTCCTTTATCTTTTCTCTTATCTCTTCTATCAATAAAATTGGTGGAGATAAACATCCTTTTTCAAGGATTAAGATATCTCTTGAACTATTTATAACACCAGTTATATGAATTCCTTTTTGGGCTAAATATCTAACATAATCAAATCTCCCTGGATTATTAAAATTTTTAGGCAAAAATAGATCAGGGCTCATCAAAACCCTGTCGCCTTTCTTAAAATCAGCTTTAGAATACCTTATTGTGATACGAACATTCCCTTTAACATCAACTTCCCTTTCTGGAAGCAAGATCTTTTTTACATTTAGCACAATTATTCCGCCTTTTTTCCTTGAGAGATATTTTTTAACAATCCCTTCTAAAGTAACCCTTTTTGTGTTGCTCATTTCCAAAAGAATTTTTTCTTTACCTTTTGGATTCATTGTATAATTGATTAGAAAAAAACCGAGAAGGGAAAAAAGAGCGGTTAAAATAACCAAGGAAAGAGATTTTTTATATAACAAAAAGAGAAAAAGAAAAATAAAAAGGGGAAATGATATAAATGATATAAGGGAAAGTTTAAAATATCCTATGATTAACCCTAATATATATGAAAATAGCAAAGGATAAAGTGCGGACAGATTTTTCACAATTAAAAAATTAAGAAAAAAATGTAAATAAAGAATTTTTTATAGAAAATATAAGAATCCTATCTTTTTTTACCAATATTTTTCCATAAAAAACCATTTTCAAAAGAAAAAATATAAACCAAAAGGCTGATCTCATTTTTTAAAAATAAAGTCCATATTAAAACAAAGGAAAAGGGGGCAAGGATCAGAGAGATTATAGTTCTTTTCCGCTCTTTTTTTATTTTGCTTTTCTTTGAAAAAGGATAGATCAACTCTTTTAAAAAAATTCCTAAAACAGTACAAATATATAAAAGGAGGGATAAAGAAATATTTTCAGATGTTAAAATACCCTTTCTAAAATAGGTATCTATTTTGCTGTATAAAGAGAAAGTTGTTTTTAAATAGAAAAACTTTAAAAGTTTATTACCTATATAATCTATAAATATTATTATCTCTTTTAAAACAATATTACTTAAGGCTTCTCCATGAATGTTTATGCTTTCACAGAATAAAAAAGAAAAGGAAAAAATAAGAAACAGGATAGGCAAAAATATTTTTTCACCATAATTTATTCTTACTAACAACCAAAAAGCCAAAATAGCTATTAATGAAAAAGTGATATAACTCAACATAAAAAAATTTTGTACTAAATTAGAGATAAAGTCAATAAAAATAAGGAAGATTCTTAAGCGACAAAAATGTCGAATATATCCTATATTATAAAACAAACTTTGTCGATCTTTTTTAAAAAAATGGCATTAAAAAAAGCCCCCTATCTGAAGATACAGATTTTTGCTTATAATAACCACTGTTTAAAAAATTTTTTAATTGGCACATATATTGCATTAAAATAATAACAAAACCTTCTTTTCCTCCTATTTTATGGTTGATGTGTTGGTCTAAAGGCCTCACATCTTCCATAAAAGCTTTGGACTGGAACAACCCTCTTTCCCTCCAAGGGTCACCAAAGTTTGGCCTTCCTCCCCTTATGGTGACCCTCTTTTTTTATTTTTTATAAAAGATTTAGGTAATTCACGAAAGAAAAATAAAGCATGAGCAAATGAAAACTAAAGATGTTTTTTAAAATTTGGAAAAGTTGCAAAATGATTAAAAAAAATTAAAATTATAAAAATAAAGGTTTTCTATTACTTTTTCAGGTTGCCTGATAAAATCAAACAAAATAATTATTTCAATTTTAGTAAGGTAAAATTAATGAATCGTTGGCTCTCCCTCTTTAGCTGGCTTTTCTATAAGATTACCTGCTGCTTCAACGATTTTATCCAGCTCTTGCTTTTTAAACTCTATTACAGTTTCAAGGTTAGAAAGATCTAATGGTAGGTCCAATATACTCCTTAGGATCTTCAACAATACAAAAACAGCTTTACTATATTCCAATAAAGGAGAAGGAAGCTGAGAGATATAATATGGCACATCAGCCCACAAACTTACAGCCTTAATCTTTTTTTCTTTTGCCTCCCATAATAGTAACCCATTCATTGAAGTAGAACCATTATAGTTGAGTTCATTATCTATTGGATATCCCTTTAAATCTTCTTTAAGAGAGGGGTCATTCACAACAGAATGAACTATACTTTCTTCATTATGAGTTATATTTGAATTCAATCCTCCTACTGTATATATAATTTTTACCTTTGAAATCTCTGCCATTTCCAAAATATAATCTATATATTTAATATGGTGTATAGCAGGCTGTTCACTTGAAAAAAAGATAAACTCTTTTTTGTTCTCTTTATCTATCCAGTAATCAAACCTATTTTCTAAAAAGGTCATATTAGTCATAACACCTCTTTCAACAGTGCTACGAGGAGCTGAAGCAAAATCCTTTGCCTTTATTTCTGCTAATTTTTCTGCTTTAAGCTCTTTTCTTATATATTCAATAACTTCTACTCCAGCCCTGCCAGCATCAGGCCAATCCCATCCAACTATCATGATAGGAGCTTTAAAAGGAACCTTTTTTATGATCTTTAATTTTGATTTCATAATACTCCTTTATTGGTTTTTATTAATATAACATTGCTTTACCATTTTTCAAGCTATAAAGGATAAATTTTTTAGGGTAAGATGATTCCAAATTTATGATAATTCTAAATCTTTGACTACTTGTTATCATAAGAAAGAATTGTTTGTTAAAACCATTAAAATGAAATGAGATCTGTAATGTTAAAAAAATTCTTCACCACATTTTGTATAAAATATTTTCATTTTTAGTGTAAACTAATTAAAAATATAAAATACCTTTTCTTTTCAGGACAACGAAGTCAACCTAAACCAAATTAACCTGTTTTTTACACGGAATAATCAGACTAAATCCTTACCAGTTGTCGTCATTGTAAGTTGACTATGCTTTATTCCCTTTATTGATTTTATCTTATCTCCCAAGAGCCTAACATCTTTTGCTTTTCCTTTAACAATTATCACCTCCAAGCAATTATCGTGGTCAAGGTGGGCATGTTGTGAAGATATAATATTTTGGTAATGTTCATGTTGAATCTCTGTGAGAAGAGCTAAAAGCTCCCTTTTATGATGATCATAAACTGAAACAATAGCTCCAACAACCTCCTTATCAGAACCAAGTTCATCCCAATCTCTTTTAACAAGTTTTTCTCTTATAAGATCGCGAATCGCCTCTGAACGATTGGTATATTGTTTTTCCCTTATATATTGATCGAATGATTCTATCAAATCCTTTGGGATAGAAATCCCAAACCGATAAAGCTCTGACATTTTTCCCCCTCTTAATACTTTATATATCTTTAATATAAACTATTTCCTTCTTTATACCCTAAATATATACTATAGTAAAAAATAAAGCAATATTTTTATCATTCTAAGAATTCCTATAAAAAAGGAATCTAATGATTTCACAAAAAAGCTCGGGCTAAGCAATGCATGGTTTGCAAGGATTAACAAAGACTATTATTGACGATTTTTTTAATGGTGATAATTCTATACTTATCTGGTTATAACTATTTTGGGGTGCTAAATTTTTTATTTGACTTATCATATTAAGTATTATTATTATATACTATCAATCTTCAAATAAGTAATTTTTATAAAAAGGAGGAAGAAGATGAATAAAAGGGTTAAGTTTATTTTAGTTTTTATTTTTATTGCAATTTTTAGCTTATCCACTAACTTATATGCTGGCGGCAAGATCCTTATCTATTCTCCATGGAAAGACAAGGTTATGAAAAGGTTTAATACTCTTTTTGAAAAAAAGACAGGGATCAAGGCAGAAAGCATAAATATCTCAACAGGTGAGATATGGGCAAGACTAAAGGTGGAAAAAGCAAAACCCCAGGCAGATGTTTGGCATTCAGTCAGAGCTGATTATCTGGTAAAAGCAAAAAAGGAAGGAATTATAGCTTCATATAATCCTCCAAACGCAAAGTATGTATTAGAAAGATATAGGTATCCAGAAGATGATGCTATCATGGGAACTACCATGTATCCTTTGGTATTTTGTTATAATACCAAGCTTATTAAGAAGATGGGGGTTTCGCCACCAAAAACTTATGAAGACCTTCTTGATCCAAAGTGGAAGGGAAAATTGGTTATGCCTCATCCTGCAGCATCTGGTACTGCTTATGCTTTTGTAGCAACTATTTTAACCATTTATAAGCAAAAAGGTGAAAAAGGAATTGAGTGCAAAAAGGGATGGGCTTATCTTAAAAAGCTTATGTATAATGTTGCTCAATATACGAGAAGTGGTTCTGCACCAAGCAAAATGGTTGCAAGAGGAGAATACCCTGTAGGTATAACCTTTTATGATAGGGTTTATAGACTTCAACAAGAAGGTTATCCAATTATGCCAGTCTTCCCAAGTCCTATTTATGCTGAACCATCTTGTACAGCCATCATTGCTAATTCCCCAAATCCAGCTGGTGCAAAAGCTTTTCTAAACTTTATGCTTTCTAAAGAAGCACAAATGTTAGCTAAAGAAACTGGCAACTACTCAGTTAGACCTGATATTGCTCCACCAAAAGGAGCTGTTCCTTTATCAAAACTTAATATATTAAAATATGATTACCGCTGGGGAGCAAAGTATAAAAAGACAATTATAGGGCAGTTTAACATCCTGGAATGGAAGGTTAAAAAGAAAAAATGATAACAAAATTTTATGGCAAAAAGGTTAGGGAGATAAAAAGACTTTTAAAAGAACCTGTTGTTTTTTCTCTTGTGATTATCTGTTTTATACTTCTTATCCTTTTTGTCATCTATCCCATCTTTTCTGTATTCAAACAGAGTTTTTTAGAAGAAGATGTTGGTTTTATAGGGCTTAAAAATTACTTTACCTTCTTTAGTAATCCATATTTCAGAAATGTATTCTACAACACTCTTCTAATCTCAACCATAGCAACAATAGGGGCAATAATCGTGGGGACAATATTTGCTTATGGGCTAACCAGAACAGATATCCCTCTTAAAAAGATCTTTATGGTTACTGCTATTCTCCCCATGATTACCCCACCTTTTGTAAATGCATTTGCCTTTATACTTCTTTTAGGAAGAGTAGGGGTAATAAATATATATTTAGAAAAGCTTTTTGGATTTAAATTTATTATTTATGGTATTCATGGTGTTATCATATCTCAAATCATAACCACTTTTCCTCTTGCCTTTCTCGTTACCTCTTCTGCATTTAGCAGTTTTAATACATCATTAGAAGATGCAGCAAGGGATTTAGGAGCTGGAGAGTTTAGGGTATTTAGAACCATTACCCTGCCACTTATAACACCAGCTATTTTAGCGGCAGCCCTTTTGATCTATATGACAAATCTAAGTGCTTTTGGTGCACCTGCTCTTTTAGGTGGGGGAATATCAGTTCTGGCAGTTGAAGCGGTTATGCAAACTTTAGGGGTTATGGATTGGGGTATGGGAACAACGATAACCATTATCCTACTTATCCCATCCTTTTTGCTCTTTTATTTTCAAAGTGTGTATAAATCCAAAAGATCATATGTTACTGTTACAGGTGCTCCTCCTCAACAAGAACAAAGGAAAACCCCATCTTCTATAAAATGGGCAATCTTTATATTTTTGAGCTTTATATCAGCGATTGTTCTGACGGTTTATATAGTAATATTTTTTGGAGGATTTGCTAAAGTTTGGGGAGTTGATAGTTCTTTTACTCTTGTCCACTATAAATTGGTATTTTCAAATACATGGAGATCAATTGTAAACAGTCTCTGGATGGCTACAATGGGAGCTATTGGGGCCGGATTTATCGGAATGATCCTTGCCTATCTTGTTGCAAGAAGGAGTTTTATTGGTAAAAGATTTATGGATTTTTTTGGAACATTACCTTATGCAGTGCCTGGAACCATGATGGGTCTTGGTTTTGTGGTTGCTTTTAATAAACCACCTCTTGTTCTAACAGGAACTGCTACTATTATAATCCTTGATTATATCTTTAGAAGGATGCCATTTGGTTTTAGAACAGGAGTTTCAACCTTAAAACAGATAGATGTTGCTTTAGAAGAAGCTTCAGCAGATCTTGGAGCAAGATGGAAAACAACTTTCAGAAGGATAATGCTACCACTTATGAAACCTGCTTTTATAGTAGGGGTTACCTTTGCTTTTATAAGGGCAATAACAGAGTTAACATCTACTATATTTCTTGTAACCCCTAAATGGAGGGTTATGGCAGTCGATATCTATAA
>JAFDIG010000127.1 GCA_019308145.1 Deltaproteobacteria bacterium
ATAGGAGTTTTACCAACTTTTTATGCAATTCAAAAGAAAAAAAGAATTGCTTTGGCAAATAAAGAAGTGCTTGTTATGGCAGGACGAATCATAATGGAAGAATCAAAAGAAAAAAAGGTAAGGATTCTCCCTATTGACAGCGAACATAGTGCGATTTTTCAAGCTATTAAAGGACACCGTAAAAATGAAATAAAAGATATCATACTTACTGCATCAGGAGGACCATTTTTTAATTTTTCTGAGAAGGAATTAAAAAATGTTACTATAAAAGACGCATTAGCGCATCCAGTTTGGAAGATGGGGAAAAAGATAACAATAGATTCAGCTACTATGATGAATAAAGCAATGGAGATTATAGAAGCAAGATGGCTTTTTGATATTCCCCCAGAAAAGATCAAGGTATTTATTCATCCTCAATCCTTTGTTCATTCAATGGTAGAATATATTGATGGCTCAATCATCGCCCAGATGGCTTTTCCAGATATGAGGATACCAATTTCTTATGCCCTTTTTTTCCCAAAAAGAGGAAAGATTAATGTCCCTTTTTTATCAGCTAAAGATCTGCCTAATCTCTCATTTTATGAACCAGATTTTGTGCGTTTTCCCGCGATTAAATTAGCATATAAAGCTCTAAAATCCCCAGATAGTATGTCAGCGGTTTTAAATATCAGTAATGAAGTAGCGGTTGATTCATTTTTAAAGGGAGAACTTCCTTTTTATCAGATCGTTAATGTAGTTAAACAAACAATGGATGCTCATATACCTTATATGATAAAAAAGATTGAGGATCTATATCAAATAAGTGAATGGGCTAAAAACAAGGCATTGGAGATGATTGATAGAATTAAAAAAAATGGTATAAAATATGAAAAGTGATGAAAACGAAAAGATTGTTTTTAGTATAATGATAAGATATAATTTATAAAAATCTTTGCTTATTTATAAGGAGCAAAATTAAAATGATTAATTATTTTCTTCATTATGTTTTGTACTAATAGAAAATGATTAATCTTAGGGGTTTTAAATGATAACAACAGGTTTTGAATATTTTATTTCTACAATAGTTGTACTTGGGATATTGATATTTGTACATGAACTTGGTCATTTTATTATAGCAAAACTAAAGAGAGTAAAGGTTATTAAATTTTCTCTTGGTTTTGGACCAAAGATTATAGGAAAAAGGATCGGCGAAACAGAATATGTTATATCTGCTGTCCCTCTTGGCGGATATGTAAAGCTTTTAGGGGAACAGCAGGATGAAGAGATCAAAGATGAAGATATAGATAGAGCTTTTGTAAAAAAATCGGTTCCCGCGCGAATGGCTATTATTGCAGCTGGTCCTCTTTCAAACCTATTTTTTGCTTTTTTGATCTATGTCTTTGTTTTTGTAGGCTATGGAGAGCCTATACTTAGCACTCGGGTTGGCGATCTCACCCCAAATGGACCAGCGAAGATTGCGGGTATTAAGAAAGGGGATCTTATTATTGCGATAGATGGTAAAAAGGTTTCCAAGTGGGAGGAGATGTCTAAACTTATAAGACAAGCTAATGGTAGAACTGTTGTAATACAACTAAAGAGAGATCATAAGATCTTAACTTTCAAAGTTAAGCCTCAAATGAGAGAGGTTAAAAATATCTTTGGTGAAAAAATTAAACGATATCTTATAGGTATTACCTCTTCTAATGAAATCGTTACAAAACCTGTTCCCCCTCATTTAGCTATAGTGAAAGGAGCTGAAGCAACCTGGCAGGTATTAAAGCTAACAATTTTAAGTATAATAAAAATATTTGAAGGTGTAATCTCAGCTAAAACGATTGGTGGCCCAATCCAAATCGCTAAAATGGCAGGGGAGACAGCACAGAGGTCCCTTCTTGATTTAGCCATATTGATGGCAATTATAAGTATAAACCTTGCTCTTTTAAATCTTTTCCCTATTCCCATATTAGATGGTGGACATCTTTTATTTTTATTAATAGAAGCTGTTAAAGGACGTCCTATTTCTACAAAAAAGCTGGAATTTGCTCAATATATAGGATTAATGATATTAATCTCTTTAATGGCTTTTGCTTTTCATAATGATATCTCTCGATTAGTATCAAGAAAATAGCTTAAATGAAGGTTTTGGCATTAGATACTTCAACAATGTGGGGAATTATTGGCATTTCAGATGATGGAGTTCCATTAGCAGAAATCGGAATAAAATCTTATTCACCTTACTCAAAAATATTAATGGAGGGAATCGATTTTCTTCTCAGACAAGTAGGGTTAAAAATTGACGATATTGAGGGGGTAGGGGTTGGGATAGGACCAGGCTCTTTTACAGGTTTAAGGGTAGGAATATCAACAATAATTGGGATAGCTTATGCGAAGGGTCTTCTTGTTGCTCCAATTCCTTCTTTAGAGGCTATCGCAATGAATCTTACACCAACCAATAACCTGATCTGCCCGATTATTGATGCTAAGAAAAAAGAGATTTTTTCTGGTTTGTTTCGTTATAAAAATGAAGAAAAGCTTTATAGAATAGAAGAAGAAAGATCATGGAAACCTTCTGAGCTAGCCGAAAAGATAAAAGATAAAGTTCTTTTTACTGGTTCAGGTATCACGAAATATGGTCAATTTTTTAAAGAAACTCTAAACGAAAAAGCAGCTTTTGTTTCAAAAAGATTTTGGTTCCCAAGAGGCAGTATTTTAGCCATTATGGCAGAAAGAATGATACAATTAGGTGAAGGAGTAAAGCCTCATTTAATTAAACCAATTTATGGCCGTGCTTCTGATGCAGAACTCTCTTTAAATGGAAACAAGGAGTAAAATTGAACAATATTTTATTTGACTTTTACTCTTTTAAAAGATAAGTTTATATTTAAAAATTTTTAAAATTATCTCAAATTATTGAATAAATATCTTTGATTTCAATTTTGTGTCAAATTCTTAAGGGTTTAGAGGAGAAAGTTGTGAAAAGATATAAAGAGGCAGGAGTAGATATAGAGAAAGGGGAAAGATTTATTGATCTTATAGCTCCAATGATTAAATCTACCTTTCATCCTGAAGTAAAGAATAATATCGGAGGCTATGCTGGCCTTTTTTCTATCTATTCTTATGCTGAAAGATTTAAACATCCTATTCTTGTAGCAAGCACTGATGGAGTTGGGACAAAGTTAAAATTAGCGTTTATGATGGGTAAACATAATACAATAGGGATTGATTTGGTTGCCATGTGTGTAAATGATGTTGTTGTTACAGGGGCTAAACCTTTATTTTTTTTAGATTATTTTGCTACTTCTCAACTTGAGCCATCTGATGCAAAAAAAGTGATAGAAGGGATTGTTGATGGGTGTAAGGAATCAGAATGTTCCTTGATAGGTGGAGAAACTGCTGAGATGCCAGATTTTTATAATAAAGGCGAGTATGATCTCGCAGGTTTTTGTGTAGGGATTGTAGATGAAGAAAAAATTATTGATGGATCTTCAATATCGGTTGGGGATAAAATAGTAGGACTTGCTTCCAGTGGTTTACATAGTAATGGTTATTCTTTAGCAAGAAAAATAATATTTGAAGAATTAGGATTAAAAATAGATGACAAGATCGAAGGGTTTGAATTAACTATAGGAGAAGAACTTCTTAAGCCAACTCGTATTTATGTAAACTCAATTCTTAACATTATTCGCGATTTTGATATATTAGGCATATCTCATATAACAGGAGGTGGCATCTATAGAAATCTTTCAAGGATTCTCCCAAAAGAATGTAAAGCTATTATCTATACTAAAAACTGGGATATTCCTCCTATATTTACTTTTATTGAAGAAAAAGGGAAACTTGATTTTAAAGATATGATCTCAATATTTAATTATGGGATAGGTATTATTTTAGTGGTTAAATCCG
This sequence comes from Deltaproteobacteria bacterium, assembly GCA_019308145.1. GTDB lineage: Bacteria > Desulfobacterota > JAFDIG01 > JAFDIG01 > JAFDIG01 > JAFDIG01. The sequence goes on from JAFDIG010000127.1 coordinate 3,883, forward strand.
ATCAATTAAATGATCTCATTCAAAGAATAAATGCTTTAGGGGAGAAGGGTTTTGTTATTGGAGAGGTGGTCAAAAAAGAAGATGGAGATAAAGCATTAGAGTTTAGATGATAATTGTTAGCGGTTGTCTTGTTGGATTGAAATGCCGATTTGACGGCAAATATAAGGTATCAAAAGAGTTTATGGATTTAATGCCAAAAGGGATTTTTATACCTGTTTGCCCTGAACAACTTGGAGGTCTTCCAACCCCAAGGATACCTTGCTGGATCGAAGATGGGGATGGTTACGATGTTCTTTTTAAAAAAAGCAGGGTAGTAAATCAAAAAGGAGAGGATCTAACAGAATTTTTTAAAAAAGGAGCAAAAGAGACAGCTAAAATCGCAAATTTTTTAGGGATAAATGTTGCTGTTTTCAAAGAAAAAAGCCCATCTTGTGGTGTAAATTTTATATATCATGGTGATAAATTGGTTAAGGGGTGTGGAGTTACTACAGCTCTTTTGATAAAAATGGGTATTCATGTATTAGATGAAAAAAGCTTTATTCAATCATTTACTTCTTCCTTATATTGAAACACTTATAGAATCCATTTAAATTGCATTTATAAGAAATATGAGAAAAAAAGCGGTATTTATTGATAGAGATGGGACCTTAAGTAAAGAGGTAGGATATGTAAATCATGTTGATCGTTTTCATTTAATAGAAAAAAGTGCAGAAGCTATAAAGCTATTAAATGAATCAGATCTTTTAGCAATTGTAGTAACAAATCAAGCAGGGGTTGCGAGAGGATATTTCCCTGAATGGGTGGTCGATAAAATTCATCAAAAAATGCACGCACTTCTCAAAGAAAAGGGGGCATATCTTAATGCTGTTTATTATTGCCCACATCATCCTCAAGCTAAAATAGAAAGATATCGTAAAAATTGTCCATGCAGAAAACCTAAAACAGGTATGCTTAAAAAAGCTGCAAAAGAGTTAAATATTGATCTTGATAAAAGTTATATTATAGGTGATAAATATTCCGATATTGATTTTGGTAAAAGAGTAGGTGCAACTACCATTATGGTTAAAACAGGATATGGGAAGGGAGAGATACTTTTTTATGAGTCTATATGGCAAAAGTCCCCTCCAAAGCCAGATTTTGTTGCAGATAATCTTTTTTACGCAGTAAAATGGATTTTAAATAGAGAATATAATTAATTTATTTTTTATATGAACTAATTAAAAAGGAGAAACAAAAATGCCTATTGATAAAGAACTTCTTGAAATCCTTGCCTGCCCTAAATGCAAAGGGGATTTGGTTTTAACAGAAAAAGAGGATGGGTTTATATGTTATAAATGCAAATTAGTATATCCCATCATCGATGACATCCCTGTTATGCTAATTGATGAAGCAAAACCTCTTGAAGAGCAGAGTGATTGATTAGATTTAAGTTTTTGTGACCATAAAAAATTTTGTTCAAAAGTTTTTAAAGATCTTATATGAAATCCATTATACAATTTTCCATTTATATTATTATAAAGATATTAAGTTTTATTTTGATACATCTGCCTGAAAGTATTGCCTTAAAAATAGGCAACTTAGCAGGGAAGTTCACTTACTTTTTTGATTTTAAACATAGAAAAATTGCTTTAAAAAATCTCGATATTGCATTTGGCAAAGAAAAATCCCTAAAAGAGAAAAAGGAGATTGCTAAAAAGAATTTTGAAAATCTTGGTATGAATACAATAGAGTTTTTAAGATTACCTTGTATTTCAGAGGATGATATAAAAAAGAAGATCAAAATAGAGGGAATGTCTCATCTTAATAATATAAAGAGAAAAGGGATAGGTGCTCTGATTTTATTAGGCCATATAGGTAACTGGGAACTTATGGCTTTTTTATCAAGGTTGTTTGGAATTTCTGTCCTTACGGTTTGGAAGCCTTTGAAAAATAATCGATGGTTAGATAACTTTATTGTTGATATAAGAAAAAGAAGTGGAATTATGTTACTTCCTAATAAAAAAGTTGCATCAGCAATAATTAAAGGTTTAAAAGAAAAAAAGTTTGTTGCTCTTTTGGTAGATCAAAGGACAAAACGTAGTGAAGGTATTTGGGTCCCTTTTTTTGGTTATAAGGTTCCTACGACCCCTGCTCTTGCATTTTTTGCCATGAAAAGTGGTGTGCCAATACTTCCTATTTATATAATACGTAAAAATAAAGGGAAACATCATTTATATATAAAAGAACCATTTTATTTTAATGACTCAGGGGATAAAGATAAAGATATCTATCTTACTACTTTTAAGATGAATCAAACATTAGAGAGTATAATAAGAGAGTATCCGGATCAATGGTTTTGGGTTCATAATCGTTTTAAATGGAAAATCCCACAAGATAAAGATGTCCCTTCTTGATAATCATAAGACTTTTTTAGAAACAGATGAATCTATTAATTTTTTTATAGATGGATGTAAACTATTTAATATATCATTAACAGATGAGTTGATAAAAAAATTTCGTTTTTTTGGCAAGGAACTTCTGAGATGGAGTGATAGATACTCTCTTACTTCTATAAAGGATGAAAAAGGGATAATTACACGTCATTTTTT
>JAFDIG010000128.1 GCA_019308145.1 Deltaproteobacteria bacterium
TTTCTTATGGACTTTGTCAGCTGCTTTAACAAATTCCTTTAATGCTTCAGGTGTTGGATTAATGATTTCAATTCCAGCTTTTTTCATGATCTTAAAAGCCCTATCCCTTTTTAGAGCTGCTAATTCACGTGCTGCTGAACATGCTGCTGCACCATTAACCTTAATAAGCTCTTGTAAATCTTCAGGCAAAGATTTTAACCATTTTGCGTTTACATAAAAGCAAGACTGAGGAAACATATGCTTCAGATTAGTAAAATATTTGCAGGGTTCATGTAGTTTTGCTGCAACCAAAAATTCTGCCGAGTGGTTAACCCCATTAATTACTCTCTGCTGTAAAGATTGGTAAACTTCACCCCATGCCATAACAGCTGGTGTAACACCAAATGAATTCATGATTGCTCTTGCTATAGGTGCTTCAGTTACCCTAATCTTCCCTGCTTTTCTGACATCTGCTATGTTCCTAATAGGTTTTACAGTAATAAAGCCATAAAAACCTACATGAGTAAATCCGAGCATCCTCATACCTTGTTTATCTAAAGAATGAAAGAATGGTTGATAAGCCTTTGTTTTCATAAATTTCTCAAAGTTTTCAGGCGTCCAAACAAAAGGGAGCATAGAAACTAACATATGAGGTGTTGCATGACGGCTGGTTTCAAAAACACTAGTCATCCCACCTTGAAGAGCACCCATTTTTACTTTCATAAAGACATCATGTTCACTTCCCATCTGGCCACTATCAAAAAGTTCAACTTTAATCTTGCCTGCAGTTTGGCGTTCAATTGCTGTTTTAAGAAAAGTGGGAGCACTCAAAGTTGCCGAAGACATTGGTCCAGAAGAAGCAATTTTCATAACATACTGTTGAGCATTAGCTGTATAATGGAAAACAAAAAAACAAAAAACTAACGCGGCTGATAAAATAAATAATTTTTTTAACATATTGATCCCTCCTTAAAAATTGTAAAAATATTGGAAATGGAAATTTTTATGGTCCCCTCTTTTCATCTTTTATCTCAGATTAATATTTATAAAATTGGGTTTTCTTTTTTCAAAAAAGGCTGTAATGCCTTCTTTGAACTCTTTAGTTCCTGCACAACTTATAACCCCCTTTTTTTCTATTTCTAACTGTGTTTCTAAGTTCCCTAAAAAAGCTTTGTTTAACATCTCTTTTGCTAAACCCATTGCAAAAGAAGGTTTTTCAACCAATCTTTTTGCAAATTTGGTTGCCTCACTTAGCAGATTTTCATCTGAGACAACCCGATTAAAAATACCTAATCTATATGCTTCTTTGGCATTTATAATATCTCCTGTAAATATCAACTCAGCAGCTTTATGAATACCTACTTTATGTAATAAGAAAAAAGTATTACCACCATCAGGCACTTCCCCTATAGCAATATAAGCCATATGAAACTTAGCACTTTCAGCTGCAATAAGGATATCACATGCCTGCGCAAGTCCTGCACCTCCTCCACTACAAATCCCATTTATTGCGCCTATTACAGGTTTTTTTAATTCTCTTAAAGCTAAAATGATTGGATGAAAATCTGAAACCATCTCTTCAATTATTTCCCCTGGATCATTATCAGGATAATCATGCAAAAAATTCTTCATAGCACGTACATCACCACCCGCACAAAAAGCTTTTCCAGCCCCAGTAAGTACAACAGCCCTTACCTCGCTATCCCATTTGCATTGCTTTATTGCATCCAATAATTCATTACATAAGGTTTTGCTTAAAGCATTCAAGGATTCTGGGCGATTCATAGTAATTAAAGCTATGTAATCTTTTTTTCAAACTGAATCGTATTATATTTCATAGTAATTTCTCTTTTCTCAATTTTTTTTATCAATAAATTCCAATCGTTCTGGAAGTTTAAAATAAGCTATTCCTCTATTTTTCAAAAACTCTCTAAGCTCTTCAAGAGTTAGACTCTTCCCTGATTCTAATTGCACATAAGCACATACCTTTTCCCCTAAATCAGGATCAGGCATACCAATAACTGCTACATCTTTTACACTTGGATGTTCAAATATCTCATTTTCAATTTCTATAGGTAGAATATTCTCTCCACCACGAATAATAAGGTCTTTAATCCTTCCCGTAACATGCACATTCCCATCCTCATCGATAAAACCTAAATCACCTGTATGAAACCATCCTTCTTTATCAAAAGATTTTTCATTTAATTCATCATCATTATAATACCCAGCTGATCTTGCTGGACCACTAATACAAATCTCTCCCTCCTTCCCTGGTGGTAAACTCCTTCCTTGCATATCAATAATTTTCCACTCAGATCCTCTTTGTGGACTACCAACTGTTTCTTGTAATGTTTTAAGTGGAAGACCCCATTTTGTTGTACAATAACCAGCCTCAGTAGTCCCATACCAAAGGTTAAAATGACATTTCATCTCATCTCTCACCTTTTTTACTAACTCAGGTGGAACTGCGGAACCATAAGAAATAATAGTTCTTAAAGAACTTGTATCCCTTTTCTTAAATTCAGGGTCATCAATCATTCTAGAATATTGAGCTGGAACCGCCATGAGGACTGTAATTTTTTCTTTTTCAATAAGTTCAATACCCTTTTGTATATTCATATCTTTAACAGTAACTAATTTTGTCCCCATTAAAATAAAAGCATTCATAGCAAGAACAAAGGCAATATGTGTAAAAGGCCCGAGGAATAGAACAACATCATTATGTGATATAAGGTAACTTTCATTAAATGCCTTTCCATTATAAGTAAACATATTTAATGTCCACATTACTCCCTTTATCTTTCCCCCTGTCGTCCCAGATGTTAAATAAATTGAATTTATATCATTTGAACCTGGACGATATTGTAATAAAAAATCATTCAAGGGTTTTTCTTCTGTTTTTTGAGAAATTAAATCACTAAAACTTCTCATCCCTTTTGGGATTTTATCTCCAACAATAATTACATGTTTTAATTTCGAATTTGTGCTTAAGATATCTTGATACATATCTGCAAAATCAAAATCCCTAAATTCATCTGGGGCAATTATTAATTGGCAATCAAACCTATCAATAATATCCTCTATCTCTTTTTTCCTTAATGGAGTATGAATAGGAAGGGCAATAGCACCAATTTTAGATAATGCATAATAAGTATATATAAACTCTATACAATTTGGCAGTTGAACACCAATAATCATCTCCTTTTTTATTCCCATTTCAACAAATTTATTAGCTAATCGATTAATATTTTGTAAAAGTTCATTAAAGGTTATCCTTATATCTCCTTCAACAAAAGCCTCCTTATTCCCATATAATTTACTGTCTTTATCTAAAAAATCTAAAACATTTTCATCACCCCAAAATCCAGCTTCTGTATACTTATCGATCATCTCCTGAGAAATTAAACTTTTTATTGTCATTTTCTCCTCCTAAGTAAAATTTTTTCGAAAACTTCATTATTATTAAAATGGTAAAGATAAAAAAATATGATTTTTAAAAACTATTATTAAATAAAAGGGTATTTGGGAATCAATTTAAGTATTAGTTATTCTGTTAATTCTGTTTAAGCAAAAACTATTCCTTCAATCTTTATGCATTTAATTATTTGATTTTATTAATATTTTCTAAATATTTTTTTGGGAGGATAAGAATTTAGTTGAAAGAAAATTTCAATGAGTTGAAAGAAAATTTCAACGAGAAAAAATAAAAGTTTGACACGAAATTGTTATTAAAAATTTTATTGAAAATTTTTAATATTGTATCTTTCTATCTTTTTTCTTAAGGTAGGTCTTGAAATCTTTAAGAGCTCACATGCTTTTCCTTTGTTTCCTTTTGCTTTTATCAGTGCTTTTATAATATGCTCTTTTTCCACCTCTTCTAACGACTTAAAGGAATCAGTTTTATCTGGTAGAAAACTTTCTTCATTAGGAAAAATAGAGATATGATCCTCTAAAATAACACCTTCTCTTGCTAAAACCAGAGCGTGCATCATAACATTTTCAAGCTCCCTTACATTTCCAGGCCAGTCATAATTTAAAAGTTTATTTAAAGCCTTACTTGAGATACGTTTTGGCTTTTTATGAAGCTCTTTGCTTATTTTTTGAATGAAAAAGTTAACAAGCAAAGGGATATCAGCCTTTCTGTCACGAAGAGGAGGAACATTTATGGTTATAACCTTTAATCTGAAAAATAGATCTTCTCTAAACTTTCCTTCATTTACCATTTGAGCAAGATTTTTATTTGTTGCTGCTATTATCCTTGCATTAGACCTTATTGTCTTCTCTCCTCCAACCCTTTCAAATTCTTTTTCCTGTAAAAACCTCAATATCTTAACTTGTGTTCCAAGCGGAAGCTCCCCTACTTCATCAAGAAAAATCGTACCATTTCCTGCTAATTCAAACTTCCCTTTTTTCAGATTAATTGCGCTGGTAAAAGCCCCTTTTTCATGGCCAAAAAGTTCGCTTTCTAAAAGTGTCTCTACTAATGCAGAACAATTAACACTTACAAAAGGTTCATCCTTTAATATACTGTTATAATGAATCGCTTTAGCGATCAACTCCTTGCCAGTTCCTGTTTCCCCTTGAATAAGAACAGTTGCCTTGTTATTGCATGTTAGTCCAATGATTTTGAAAATCTCTTGCATTGGTTTGCTCTTGCCAATAATCGTATCCATTTTATATTGAATCTTTTGATCATCAACATAAAGTGTGAGCTTGTTTTTAAGATTTAAAGCTTCGACTACCTTGTGAACGCTTACATCCAACTCCTTTATATTTATAGGTTTGTGAATATAATCATATGCTCCATATTTCATTGCTTCAATAGTTGTTTCCATATCATGAAAAGCGGTGATCATAATAACAAAGATATTATCATTTATTGATTTGATCTTTTTTAGGATCTCTATTCCATTTATATCAGGAAGGCGTATATCTAAAATAACGATGTCAGGCATTTCTGCTTCAACTTTCTTAATCCCTTCTTTTCCATATGCCGCTGTAATAGCATCATACCCTTTTTCTGAAAAGAACATACTTAAAGATTCAAGTATCGCATCCTGATCATCTATAATTAAAACTTTCATAAAATATTATGATATATCTACAGGTATAATAAAATTAAAGCAAGAACCTCTGTTCTTTTCACTTTTCACACTTATATGGCCATGATGAGCATCAATAATCTTTTTAACAATAGAAAGTCCCAAACCAACACCACTTTTCTTCCCTTTTGTAAAAAATGGCTCAAATATATTCTTTTTATCCTCTAACTCAATACCTATCCCATTATCTATAATCGATAATTTTATATTCCTCTTTGAATGATAGTGTTTTTCCTTTGCTTCAAATTTTATCTTCTTTTGTTTGCTATTTGTATCAAAAGCTTCTATAGCATTTGTTAAAACATTGGTTATTGCTTGTAACATTTTTTCTTTATCTACCATTATATTTGGTAGACCTTTATCCAATCTTTTGATCAGTAAGATATTTTTTTTACTTATTTTGTCCTCAAAAAGTTCTATTGCTTGTTCAACAAGTTCATATATACTTGTCAAACTGTATTCGATCTTAACTGGTTTTGCAAACTCCAATATTTGGGATATTATACTTTCCAATTGAATCAACTGCTCATTTGCTATCTGCAATCTCCTTAAATTATTTCCTTCTAAATTTAAATTATCAAGCAATAATTGCACATTTACCTTTACAGCTGATAATGGGTTTCTTATCTCATGAGCAATAGATGTGGTTAACCTACCAATTAAAGCAAGTCTATCTTTTTGTTTTATTTTCTCTTCCATCTCTAATCGCTCTGTTATATCAGAACATAATCCTAAAACAGCTGGTTTACCATTATATTCAATGAGCTTTACCTTATTTTCAGTAGGAAAACGTTCACCTTTCTTGTTTTGGCGGCAGTAAATATATTGTTCTGCAGGAATTTTGCCTTTTAATTGCTTGTAGAAATGATCCATGACCATATCTCTGGAGTCATCAGCAATTAAATCCTGACATTTTTTCCCAATTAATTCTTCTCTCTTATACCCATGCATCTCACAGAATGCTTTATTGGCAAAAACAATCCTTCCTCCCTGGTTAACAAAACATCCATCACTTATCTCTTCAAATAGTATCTGATAGTTTTTCCGAGACTCTTCAAGCTCCTTTGTTCTTATCCTAACTTCTGTTTCAAGTTTATTAGCATATTCCTTTAGTTTCTGTTCATGGGATTTTTGAAAATAATCACTGAAATGAAAAATAATTGAATCAATAACATTATTAACCTTGTTTAAGATCTCAAGTAATGAATTACCGCTATATCGTTTTACAATTATGGGGAATAATATATATCTAAAATTACTAAATGCCTGCTGCAACTCTGTAAATGAAATACCTTGAGACTTACGAGTTTTTGTTAACCACTCAATATATTCACTCATCAATCTGAAATCATCATTTTCAAGGATATTAAGAAAGGCATCATAAGCCTTTGATGCGGAAGCTATTAGATCATTTATATCTATTCTATTATATGCTTGACTTATCCCTTTAACACTTTTTGCCCATTCTTTTGATAAAAGCTCTTTATTTTGCCTTAAATAACCTAAAAAATCTTCTTTCATAAGGATACCTTTAAGAAAAATTTTTATTTATTTATAGCAGAGATCTTTAAAGATATCAATGAGGAGAAAATTAGTAAAGGCAATTTATAAATTATCTTTATTACTCTATGAATGATTGATTTCTATCTTCAACACCTTAACTTACAAAGCTTTGAAATAGATTTCTTGGAAGAGGGAAATATTCTTTATCACATATGTTCAACAATTGCCATAGCAAACTCAGAGCATTTAACCTTTTTCGCACCATCCATCTGTCTTGCCAAATCATAAGTAACAATTTTATCTTTAATTGTTTTTTCTATTGCATCTCTAATAAGTTTTGCTGCTTCAGTTAAACCAATATATTCAAACATCAATGCTCCTGAAAGAATAAGAGAGCCTGGATTTACCATATCCTTACCAGCATATTTGGGAGCAGTACCATGGGTAGCCTCAAAGACAGCTAACTCATCTCCTATGTTTCCACCAGGTGCCATACCAAGACCTCCAACTTGAGCTGCTAAAGCATCGGAGATATAATCACCGTTTAGATTTGGCAATGCCAAAACATCATATTCTTCTGGCCTTAATAGAACTTGCTGAAACATAGCATCAGCAATGCGATCCTTTATCACGATTTTATTTCTTATATCTTTCATATCATCTGATAAATCTTTTTCAAAGATTACATTATCTGGAAATTCCTCTTTAGCAAGTTCATAGCCCCATTCTTTGAAAGCACCCTCTGTATATTTCATTATATTCCCTTTGTGTACCAATGTAACACTTTTAAAATTCTTATCAATCGCCCATCTGATCGCTTTTCTCACCAAACGCTTTGTTCCGAAAATACTTATTGGTTTAATCCCTATTCCTGAATCAGAACGTATATCTACCTTCATTTCTGAATTTAAAAAATGAATAACTTTTTTTGCCTCATCACTATCTGCTTTCCATTCTATGCCAGCATAGACATCTTCGGTATTCTCACGAAAAACAACCATATCAACCTTTTCAGGATGCTTCATGGGGCTTGGAACACCTGAAATATATTTCACAGGACGGATGCATGCATATAAATCAAGTTCTTTACGTATTGTAACATTTAAGCTTCTAAATCCTCCTCCAATAGGTGTAGTTAAAGGTCCTTTAATTCCAATTTTATACTCCCTAAAAGCCTCAAGGGTTTCAGGTGGAAGCCAGCTGCCTGTTTCTTTAAATGCTATCTCTCCTGCTAAGAGCTCCTTCCATACAATTTTCCTTTTGCCCTTGTAAGCTTTAGATATTGCTGCATCAAAAACTATAACTGATGCATTCCATATATCAGGTCCTGTACCATCACCCTTTATATATGGAATGACCACCTCATCTGGGACAATTATTTTACCATCAGAATAATATATCTTATCTGCCATAACCAAATTCTCCTTATAATTTTTAAAATCAAAAATCTAAAAAATCTTTGATTCATTTATATATATCATACTCTTCCCTTTTTTTCCATCTTTCTAAGTAAACGGTAAAATCTTTTTATCTTAATCGCCTATTTTTTGGATCATAAAGAGGAGCTTTACTAACCTCTGCTTCAACTAAGTTATTAGATATATCTATTACTACTTTTGTATTTGGTTCAGCATACTTTAAAGGTAGATAATCATCTTTTCAACAGTATAACCATATCCAGCAGAAGTAACCCTTCCTATCACTTTATCATTATAATAGATTGCTTCCTTACCAATAGGTAGATATGAATCATCCTTTAAAACCATTAAGCATAATTTTTGTTTTATCCCTTTTTTCTTTTGGCTAACGATTGCTTCCTTGCCGATAAAATCAGTTTTATCTAATCTAACACAAAAATCAAGTCCTGCCTCTAATGGGGTATATTCGCTCGTTATATCACTACCTAAAACCCTATAACCTTTCTCAAGCCGTAGGGAATCAATAGTCCTATAACCAACTGGTCTTAAACCAAAATCCTTGCCAGCATCTAATAAGAGGTCCCATAAATAAAGGGTATATTCAGCTGGAATATGAAACTCCCAACCTGTTTCACCCACATAACTAACTCTAAGAGCCAAAACAGGTGCGTAACCAATTGTAATCTTTTTTAAGCTCATATAAGGAAAAGAATTTAGCGAAAAATCCTCTCCTGTTATAGATTCAATAATCTTAGGAGCATTTGGTCCCCATAAACCTATAGTTCCATAGGCTGATGTAACATCATCTATCTTTATATTAGAATCTTCTGGTGTATGTTTCTTTATCCAATCTATATCATATCTTCCAAAAGCTGTTCCAGCTACAATATAAAAATGATTTTCTGCGACATGGCTTACTGTAATATCAGAAACAATTCCACCTTTTTTATTTAACATTTGTGTATAAATAACTTTCCCAACTGGCTGATCGATCTTATTATCACAAAGTAACTCCAGGATTTTTAAAGCATCATACCCTTTTATCTCTATCTTGCTAAAAGAAGATAGATCAAAGAGCCCTGCTTTCTCCCTTACCGCTTTATGCTCTTCTTTAACAATTTCAAACCAGTTAGGTTTTCCCCATCCATATTTCTCTTTTGGTTCAACATCTGCTGGTGCAAACCAGTTTGCCCTCTCCCAGCCTAATTTTTCACCAAAAACCGCTCTTAACTCTTTTAATCGATGATAAACAGGGCTTGTCCGCAAAGGTCTTCCTTTTTCCATTTCTTCAAATGGGTAGTGGATATCATAATATCTGTGATATACCTCCCATGTTCTATCCAAAGTATATTTTTTACTTGCATGATGTGACCCAAATCTATGGATATCCATCTTCCTTAAATCAAGGCTTGGCTCACCTTCTATAATCCATTCAGCCATTACCTTACCAATACCACCACCAGCTGCAATACCATGCGCACAAAAACCTGCCGCAACATAAAAATTTCTTAGGTTAGATGCTTCTCCAAGAATAAACTCTCCATCTGGGGTAAAAGCTTCTGGTCCATTGACAAGTTTAATCACCTCTGCTTCACCAATGACTGGCACTCTAAATATTGCATTATTTATCAAAGGTTCAAAGCGATCCCAATCTGGCTGCAAAAGTCTATGTGAAAAATCTTTTGGTATACCATCCAAAGCCCATGGGGCAGGATCTTTTTCATAACCACCCATAACAAGTCCACCTACTTCTTCCCTGAAATAGACAAGGTTATCTGGATCTCTCATGGTAGGAAAGGTGCGTAAAACACCTTCAATAGGTTTTGTTATAACATATTGATGTGCCATTGGGATAATGGGTATATCAACGCCAACCATTTTGCCAATTTCTGGTGCCCACATCCCAGCAGCATTTACCACGATTTCAGCTTTGATACTACCTTTATCTGTTATAATTTCATATAGCCCTTTTTTTATCTTTATGTCAGTTACCCTTGTATTAACATATATATCAACACCCCTATTCCTTGCCCCTTTAGCCAAAGCATAGGTAATACCACTTGGATCAAGGTGTCCATCTGTTGGCAAAAACGCTGCTCCAAAAATACCATTATCATTCATTATAGGAAAAAGCTTCTTTGCTTCTTTAGCTGAGATCAATTCAAGAGGCAATCCAAATGTTTTAGCCATGCTTGATGCCTTTTTTAACTCCTCCATTCTTTCCTTTGATGAAGCTATCCTTAACCCTCCAACTTGCTTCCATCCTGTATACTGTTCTGTCTCTTCCTCAAGCTTTGAATAAAGATCTATACTATACATCATGATCTTAGTAAGAGTAACAGATGATCTAAGCTGTCCCACAAGCCCTGCTGAATGAAATGTAGCACCACTTGTTAACTCTCCTTTATCAACAAGAATTATATCCCTCATACCCATTTTACTTAAATGATAGGCAATAGATGTACCAATCACACCGCCTCCAATAATAACTATATTAGCATAACTCTTCATCTTCTCCTCCTGGTTGTTTTTTAAAACATTTTAATATCTTTTTTAGGTATCTACCTATCTATACATCTTTAAAAGAAAAAAATCAAATTGTTTTTAGGAAAAACCTTTTTAACTTTATCTTTTTAACTCGTTTTTAATAAATATTTCATCTATTACTGACAAAATGTTTTTAAATGGTTATTATATTTGAAAAAGATCTTATATCCTGCTAATATGTTTTTATAAAAAAGGAAATAACTTAAAATGGAAATAATAACAACTCATTTAAACGCAGACTTTGATGCACTTGCATCTATGATAGCAGCAAAAAAGCTCTATCCTAATGCGATACTGGTCTTTCCTGGTTCTCAGGAAAGAAACTTGAGGGATTTCTTTATTGAATCAACCATCTATCTCTTTGAATTTGA
>JAFDIG010000129.1 GCA_019308145.1 Deltaproteobacteria bacterium
CATAACAAAAAAAGATAAAGATAAGTGAAGATTGTAATAAAATTCATTTAAGAGAACCAGGCCTTCTTATTTCAGGGTCAGGAAGTCTTGCTAATGAGTGAACAGGGAAAGGGAAAACATGTTTTCGTTTCCCTTCCTCTGCTACACAAAAAATACCTTTAATTTCAATTGGTTGTGATAATTTTTTTAGCCGTGATACTTGATCGAGAAGCTCCAACACTGCTAAAACTGTTCCTCCTGTTGTTACTACATCATCTATAATAATAACATTCCTTTTAGTAGCAAGTAGATTGATATCCCTTTCATAAAGTGCTAAAAATTTCATCCCACTTGTTATGGAATCTGCTCCTACTTGAATAACAGGGCGATTACTTATTTCCATATGAGGTTTTACTCTATTATATGCAACAACAACGTCATCCATATTAAGTTTTTCTGCTACCACTTGAGTAAGTTGCAAGGCTTTTTCAACTACAGTAATAATAACAGTATCTTCAAGAGAGCTAAACTCATCTTTTATTTTTTTAGCAATAATTTTACCTAAATCTGTATTCCACTTTATTTTTCCTATTAAGTTTAAAGATGCAATTCTTGTATCATAATCTTTCCCTAAGATCCAGACCCAAGGGAGGGGAAGGGTATAGGGAAGACCTTCAATTTTAAGTAGATACTTTTCCCCTGTCTCCAAGGAATAATCATGATTCATAGCTCTTCTCCGTATATTTAAGCCTTTTTAATCAGGAATTTTTCCTGCCACACCTTCTACTAGCCATCTCATAATAAGAAGGTCTTTATCAGTTGCTTTTTTGCCAGCAGGAATTACAATTTCGCCTTTCTGATTTTTTATTGGCCCTTTGAAGATATTATCCTCACCCCTTTTTAGTTTTTCAAGCTCTTTTAAAACCTTTTTTCTTACATTTTCTGGAACTGAAGGATGAAACGGAGATAGTTTTACATTACTTTTATCAAAGCCTCCCCAATATTCACGTGGCTTCCATGTTCCATTGATCACACTTTTTACAGTTTCTACATAATACGGTCCCCAAGCCCACTCAGTAGATACCAAAGCACAGGTTGCCCCGTATTTTGTAACATCAGTACCATATCCTATGCAAGGAACTTTTTTGTAACATGCTGTCCTACTTGAATCAGGTGTATCTGCCATCTGGCGTATCAAATCATGTCCTCTGTTTATAAGGGTTTCAGCCAAAACGGTTTCATTAATCGGATCATACCATTTTTTTAGCCATACTATAGTGTTTACTTTTTTAGGATTAAAAGAGTGTCCAGCTTCCTTTAATCCTTTAATTAGTCCTAAGGTAAAAGCATTAATTCCTCTTATAGGTTCTGGGATTGGCTGAGTTGCAACTGTTCCAACATTTTTAAATCCCATTAAACCTGCCATATAACCAGCAAGATAATCTGCTTGGTACATTCTTGCAAAGTAATTCCCCATGTTTTTTGCTTTTTTATAGCCTGAACAATGCTCAAATTTAATATTAGGGAAATCCTTTGCCACCATTAGGCATGGGTCCATAAGTTCATATGTTGTTGCAAATATAATATCATAATGCTTTCTTGCATAAGCTCTTAAGACTTGCTCACCATTATCTGCATGGACATTTTCTGTATAACTAACTATGATTTTGTCTCCAAGTTGCTTTTTTAGATATTGAATCCCTCTATAATGTGCTGTAGTCCAACCCATATCATGTATAGTCCATAAAAGAGCAAAAGCGACTTTTACCTTCTTTTTTGGATCAGCTCCATTTGTGATTGAAATAAAAGAAAATAAAAAGAGTATAGCGATTAGTAAGACTGAAAATCTTTTTCCCATAACTTCCTCCTATTAAATTGGTTTGTTATATGCTCTAAATTAATTGGTTTGCAAAAGAGAAATAAAAGATAAATTAATTAGTTCATGCTTTATTTTTCAGCGTGGGTTAATTAAAAATTATTTATATACAATTTTTTTTAAAAAGACAATAGAAAGGAGATCTTTTATTTTTTTATTTAAAATAAAGAAATAGTTAAATAGAAATATAGAGTTTCAATCTTTATCCAGATTATATTTTTCCAATTTGTATCTAAAGGATCTCAAATTAAGATTTAAAAGTTCAGCTGCTTTTTTCTTTATTCCTTCACTCATTTTAATAGCTTTTTTAATTAAATCCTTTTCAATAGATGCTAAAAATTTTTCTAAATCAATTCCTTCTGGTGGAATTTCAATCTCAATTTTTTTATCAATAGAACTTGTTTTAAATCTTGAGAGATTAAAGCTATCAGGAAGAATTATGTTGGACGTTCCAAGTGCAACACTTCTTTCAATGATGTTTTCTAATTCCCTTACATTGCCTGGAAAAGAGTAATTCTCAAGAGTATTTAATACATAGGATGATATTTTTCTTACTGGTACCCCCATTTGCTTTGAATATTTTTCTAAAAAATATTGAACCAATGGGCGAATATCTTCTTTTCTTTCACGTAAAGGGGGTATATGTATACGTATAACATTTAGGCGATAAAAAAGGTCTTCTCTGAATTTTCCTTCTATTACCTCTTTTTCCAGATCCTTATTTGTTGCAGATATAATTCTAACATCAACCTTTATATTATCTGTTCCCCCTACTTTCTTAAAGGTTTTATCCTGAATGACCCTTAAAAGTTTTACCTGAAGAGTAGGGGAAAGGTCTCCTATCTCATCTAAAAAAATAGTTCCAGTATGGGCTAATTCAAAAAGACCAATTTTATTATAAGTTGCTCCAGTAAAAGCACCTCGAACATGCCCAAAAAGTTCACTTTCTAATAGAGTTTCTGGCAATCCTCCACAATTAATAGTTATAAATGGCCTATCTTTCCATTGGCTTAAATTATGTATAGCTCGTGCTACCAACTCCTTTCCTGTTCCTGACTCACCTGATATCAATACATTAGATTTTGATGGTGCGATCTTTTCGATTAGATTAAATATTTCTATCATCTGAGGACTTTTTCCTATAATACCAGGAAATTTGGTTTTTGTATCCTTTTCTTTTTCTATTGGCAGGCTAAGAGCATTTTTTATTGCTTCACGTAATTCTTTAACTTTGAAAGGTTTTGTTATATAGTCAAAAACTCCTTTTTTCATGGCTTGATGAACTGTATCAGTACTTTCAAAAGCGGTTATCATTATTATTGGAATAGCAGGATTTATCTCTTTTGCTTTTTCAACAAGGCCAAATCCATCTATTTTTGGCATACGAATATCAGTTATAAGCAAGTCATAAGGTTTATCTTTTAGGAGTTTAATGGCTTTATATGGGTCTGTAGTTGTAGTTACCTTGTATCCTTCTTTCTTAAGTGTTATTTCAAAAAAGGTGCAAATACTCTCTTCATCATCAACAACTAAAATGCTTTTTTCTACCATTTTCATTCCTTTGCAGATGGAAAAAATAGATTAAAAGTTGTACCCTTTCCTACTTCACTTTCCACTATAATACGACCTTTATGGCTTTGGACTATTCGGTGGGTAATAGAAAGTCCTAAGCCTGTTCCTTTCTTTTTTGATGTGTAAAAGGGTTCAAAAATCTTTTCTTTATCTGCCTTTGTTATTCCACAACCTGTATCAGAAATATTTAAATTTATCTCTCTATTTTTTTTATTTTCATACATTTTAATACTCAGCTTTCCCCCATCTTCCATCGATTGCACAGAATTAAGTATGAGATTCCAAAAGACCTGTTTTAACTGATTTTGATCTCCAATGATAAATAAGTTCTTTTTTGCATCAAATTCCACTTGGATTTTCTGATTTAAAGATCCAGAATTCTTAAATAGTTCAAGGGTCTCAAGCATCAAAGAAGAAAGATCTATCTTTTCCATTTTTTGAGGTGCTGGTTGAACAAAAAGCAAAAAGTCACTTAATAAACTGTTGAGCCTATCTGTCTCTTTTATTATGATATTCATAAGATTTTTGTTATCCTCATTTAATGGGATTTCCTCTTTAATCAACTGAACCGCACCGCTTATAGAGGTAAGAGGATTACGAATCTCATGTGCTATACCAGCTGCCATCTGCCCCACCCCAGCCATCTTTTCTGTTAAACGCATAAATTGTTCCATCTCTTTTATATAAGTGACGTCCTTAAAGATAAAAATATTTCCTATTTTTTCCCCTTCATTATCTTTTAGGATTGATCTAGAAAAACCAATAATTTTCTTTTTATCTTCTATTTCAAAACCTAATTCTACTCGGGGTTGTTTAGAGTTTAATAAGAGCGAGGCATTAGCAGTAATGTTATCAAATACTTTTTTAAATTCTTTATTTATTATTTTTTCTCTTTTTAATCCTAAAATTTCTTCACCTGCTCTGTTTATAAATGTGATTCTTTCTGATAGATCTGTAACTAAAAGGCCACTTTCTATACTCTCCATAATGTTTTTATTAAATATATATAGCTTTTCATAGTCTATCTCTTTTTGTTTAAGAGCTTCACCCTTTTTTCTCAATTCCTCTGATAAATAGTTAGTTAAAAAAGCAATTATATAAAAAGATGCGATCCCTATAAATATTCTATAAAATACATAGTATGATGAATAAATATGAGGTCCTGGATTTATATACATAGGATGTATAATTTGATAATATTCCAGGTCAAGGAAAAGGCCATACAAGATGCTAGATAAAGAGGCAAAAAAAATACCACCTTTTTTATAAAGTAATATACTGCCACCTATAATAACCAGGAAATAACCAAAGTTAAAAAAGCTTTCAATTCCTCCCGTAGCATATACAAGGGCAGTTACAAAGAAAACATCACCTAAAATTTGAATAAAACCTAAAAGGTGGAGGCGTTTTACTCTTTTTATTAAAGAGGCATAACAGATATTGGTAATATAGGTTATTCCAATAAGATAAAAAAGAAAATTGTTTGGGGCTATAAAAAAAGTTTGTCCTTTTTTGATTTGGATTACTATAATAGTTCCTAAAAGCAAGGTAACTATGATTACCCTAAAGAGCATTAATTTAATAAGGCGATTTTTTAGATACTCTTTATTTGAAGATAAAGAAATGATAGACATAAAATCTCTGATTGGGTAAATAATAAATAATTTTTAAGATCGACTAATTAGTTTATGCTGAAAAACGGGCTAATTCATACTGAAAAAAATTATAACAATATTCAATAGAAATAGTAGGGAATTTTTTAGATAATATAATTAAGAATTAAAACAAATTCTCATATTTTTGAAATATAATATTTTAGCCTCCCACAGCACCTGCCATTTTGAAGATAGGTAAATACATAGCAACGACTATTCCGCCAACAACCACCCCTAAAAAGACCATTAAAAATGGTTCTAATAGAGATGTTAAAGTTCCTACTGCAACATCGACCTCTTCTTCATAGAAGTCAGCAATCTTTTGAAGCATTGCATCTAAGGCACCAGTTGATTCCCCTACTGCTATCATTTGTGTTACCATGAGGGGAAAAACCCCTGATCTTTCAAGGGGATCAGCAATAGTTTGACCCTCTGCGATATTAGACCTTGCATTTATAATTGCAGTTTCTATGGTTTTATTCCCGGCAGTCTTTGCTACAATATTCAAGCCATCTAATATAGGAACACCACTGCTTATAAGTGTGCCAAGCGTTCTGGTAAATCTTGCAACAGCAACCTTTTTAAATAATATACCAAAAACAGGTAGCTTTAACAAAAGAGAGTCAATCATCATTCTTCCTTTTTCTGTTTTGTAAAATCTTCTAAAGAGTATCACTATGATTATTAATACAATCCCAATAAAGAGGATGTTACCCTTGAAAAATTTGCTTAAGTTAACCACTAATTTTGTAAATGCAGGGAGTTCTTGACCAGCTTCCCTAAACATTTCATCAAATACTGGTATAACAAAAATCATCAACACAGCTACTACTATAACAGCTACAGAGACAATGATTGCAGGATACACAAGAGCTGATTTGATTTTCTTTTTTAAAGCTTCTACCTTTTCAATATAAGTAGCAAGCCTATTTAGGATTGTATCAAGAAGTCCACCCTCCTCACCTGCTATTATAAGGTTAACGAATAACTCATCAAATTCATTCGGATGTTTTTTTAAAGCACCTGCAAAAGTAGAGCCTCCTTCAACATCTTCTTTTATTTTTTTTATAACCTCTCTAAAATTTTTATCTTCCTGTTGGTTTTGAAGTATTTCCAGAGCTTGAATAAGAGGAAGTCCAGCATTGATCATTGTTGAAAGCTCTCTTGTAAAAATTGCTATAGTTTTTTTGCTAGTCTTTCTTTTTAAAAATGGAATGGATATCTCTATTTCTTTTGCCTTCTTTTTTATTTTTGATGGGATAATTCTTTGTTGTAACTCGTCCGGGGCTTCCATTTCTCCTTTTTTCTTTACCCCTTGAAGAGTTTTCCCTTCCCAAACATAGACAGGCATACCTAACTCCTTTAATTTCCATATTTTTAATTAGCCCATACTAAAGAAGGACTAATTAATTTTAGGCTAATTTTAAAAGACTAAAATAAAGAAAATTCTCATTTTTTAATTATTTTGAAACTTTTCCACAATTTTAAAACTAATGTTTTTAGCTTTAGTTAGTTTAAATTAAATAGATCTAATCGAAAAATAGAAAAAAAGATTTTTTATTTTAATCTTTAGAAATAACTTTTTATTATAAACTTTAATCTATCCTGTTGATGCTTTTTTACCTCCACGACTTGAAGTATGAGTTGTGCCTGCCAACATATTTTTTAGCTCTTCCAAGTTAGGAGTACGATTCATGATCTCTTCTAAAGTTACCAATCCTTTTTCATAAAGAGCAACAAGTGATTGATTCATTGTTTGCATACCATATTTTAGCTGACCTACTTGCATAAGCCCATAAATTTGATGAGCTTTTTCCTCCCGAATAAGGTTTCTAATAGCAGGATTAGGAATCATAATTTCTAAAGCCAATACCCTGCCTTGCCCATTTGCCCTGGGTAATAATTGTTGGGATAAAACCCCTTCCAAAACAAAGGAAAGTTGTGTTCTAACCTGAGGTTGTTGATATGGAGGAAATACATCCAGTATACGGTTTATGGTTTCCACACAGGAATTTGTATGTAAAGTAGCAAGTGTGAGATGTCCTGTTTCTGCCAATGTTAAAGCAGATTGAATTGTCTCTAAATCTCTCATTTCCCCTATTAGAACAACATCAGGATCCTGTCTTAGTATTCTTTTTAATGCAGAGGTAAAGTCTTTTGTGTCAGAATGTACTTCTCGTTGGTTAACAATACAACCTTTATGAGGATGAAGATATTCAATGGGATCTTCAATAGTAATAATATGTTGATGTCTTGTCTCATTTATTCGATTAATCATTGCTGCTAAGGTGGTGGATTTCCCATGTCCAGTAGGGCCTGTAACAAGTATCAACCCTTTTGGTTTTTTTGTAAGATCTTCAACAATTGGTGGTAATCCTAATTCTTCAAAACTCATTATTTTGTAGGGAATAGTCCTAAAAGCTGCTGCAACTGCTCCTCTTTGAATAAATATATTCCCCCTAAACCGGCTTAGTCCTTTTATACCAAAGGAGAAGTCAAGTTCATTTTCCTCTTCAAATTTATGTTTTTGAGCATCTGTTAAAACGCTATAACAAAGCTGTTTTGTATCTGAAGGAGTCAGAGGAGCAGCATCAATAGGTACTAATGAGCCATTAATACGGAGATGAGGTGGGACACCAGTCGTGATATGCAAATCACTTGCACCTGTCTCTACCATTGTTTTCAGTAGTTCATGTAAAGTAAACATGTTGCTCCCCCTTTACCTTTAATCTTCCATTGTGACTCTGATAACCTCTTCTACAGTAGTTACCCCGTCTTTAAGTTTGTTTATTCCTGACATCCTTAAGGTTTGCATTCCTTCTTTAATCGCTTCCCCCTTTAATTCAGCAGATGAAACGCGGTTTAAAATTAACTCCTTAATCGTGTCAGTTATAGGCATTACCTCAAATAAGGATATTCTTCCCTTGTATCCAGTATTGCTACACATAGTACAGCCACGTCCTTTATAACAACGAATATGTGGGATCTCTTCCTCTGGGATACCAAGTGATGCTAAAACCTTTGGAGAGACTTTTACCTCTTCCTTACATTCAGGACAAATTTTTCTGACAAGCCTTTGTGCTAAAACTAACTTTAAGGCAGAACTGATAAGAAATGGTTCTATTCCCATATCCATCAATCTTGTTATTGTAGATGGAGCGTCATTTGTATGAAGAGTGCTCAAAACAAGATGGCCTGTTAAGGCTGCTTGAATAGCGATTTGAGCGGTTTCAAAATCTCTAATCTCACCTACCATTATAATATCAGGATCTTGTCGTAAAAATGCCCGAAGAGCAGATGCAAATGTTAACCCTATCTCTTCATGCATTTGTACCTGATTTATCCCCATAAAGTTAAACTCAATAGGGTCCTCTGCAGTCATTATATTTTCACTTTCTTTGTTAAGTTCAGCCAAAGCAGAGTATAAAGTAGTAGTTTTACCACTTCCTGTAGGACCTGTTACAAGAACAATCCCAACAGGGGAATGAATAGCCTTTTTGAATTTTTCTAATGGTTCAGGGTCAAAGCCTAACTTGGTCATATCTAATTGAAGGTTGGATTTATCTAACAATCTTAACACCACCTTTTCACCAAATAATGTAGGAGCAGTAGAAACACGGAAATCCATTTCTCGCCCCTTACCCATTCTAAGCTTTATACGCCCATCCTGAGGAAGTCTTTTTTCTGCAATATCAAGATTAGCCATTATTTTGAGACGGGAAATAATAGGATTTTTTATTTGAAGGGGAAGTCCCATAGCCTTTCTTAAAACCCCATCTAATCTATATCTTACTCTAAAAGACTTCTCATATGGTTCAAAATGAATATCACTTACGCCCATTTTTATTGCTCTAATTAATATTCCATTAACAAGTTTTACAATTGGGGCAGAGACCTCAGTCGTAGTGATATCTTCTGCTACTCCTTCATCAGACTCAACAACTTCAACTTTTTCCACTGCTCCTGATACAAGGCGGTCAAAATCTTCCACATCTACAACTTCCGATTCATCAAAGTCATCAAATATAGTGGAAGGATTCTCTTCTTCTGAGTCAAAATCATAATCCTTTGCTTCAAAAGCTAC
>JAFDIG010000130.1 GCA_019308145.1 Deltaproteobacteria bacterium
TTTTTTTCAGTTAAAGGAGTAGGAACACATATCAATATACAATCTGGCTCATTAAGCCTACGAAAATCAGTAGTAGCAATAAACTTATCTCCTATCTTTTCAAGCAATCTTGATGATATATGGTGGATATAGCTTACCTTTTTATTAAGCTTCTTAACTTTTTTCTCATCAATGTCAAAACCAATTACTCTAAAACCTTCTTCAGCAAAGCGGATAAGAAGAGGAAGCCCTACATATCCCAATCCTATAATCCCTACTATTGCCTCTTTTTTTTCTATCTTATTTATGAGATCCTTCATCTTGTTATTCTACTTATCATAAAATCTTTTTATCATATCTACTATATATTCCTGCTGATTTTGAGTCAATTCAGGGAAAATAGGTAGAGCAAGAGTCTCTTTTGCAGCCCTTTCAGATTCAGGGAAATCACCTTCTTTATATCAAAGATCTTTATAACATGGCTGCATATGAAGAGGAAGAGGGTAGTAAATCTCGGTGCTTATACCTTTTTCTTTTAAGAAATTTTTTAGTTCGTCCCTTTTTTTCACTCTTATTACAAACTGATTATAGATGTGCCGATTATTATATTCTGTTACAGGAAGTTTGATATCAAACTTCTGATACCCTATTTTTTCAAATAATTCTTTATAAAATTCAGCATTTTCCTTTCGCTTTTTACTCCATTCATCAAGATATTTTATTTTAACAAGAAGTACTGCTGCCTGAAGAGCATCCAATCTTCCATTAATACCTACATAAATATGATAATACTTTTTTTCCGACCCATGAGACCTAAGCATTCTAACCTTTTTAGCAAGTTCTTCATTATTTGTTACTACCATCCCACCATCACCATATCCACCGAGATTCTTTGATGGGAAAAAGGAAAAACATCCCAATATTCCCATTGAACCTGCACGAGATCTTCTCCCATTTTTTATATATTCTGCACCAATAGCTTGCGCTGCGTCTTCTATCACTGGTATATTGAATCTATTAGATAATTCTAAGATAGGTTCCATATCTGCACACTGACCAAAAAGATGGATGGGAATTATTGCTTTTATATTATCTTTTGCTTTTCTTTCTAAAAGATAACCCAATTTTTCTGGGTCCATGTTATAGGTTTTGGCATCGATATCCACAAAAAGAGGCTTTGCTCCTAATCTTGTTATAACACCAACAGTGGAGAAGAATGTATAAGGTGTTGTTATCACGATATCGCCATATTTGATATCAAGAGCCATTAAACTAATAAGTAAAGCATCTGTTCCTGAAGATACACCTATTCCAAATCGGCAGTCAGAATATTTTGCTATTTTGTCCTCCAATCTTTTTACCTTATCACCAAGGATAAAGCGTTGACTCTCAAGCACTTCATCAATAGCGATCTTAATTTCCTTCTTGATCTTCTGGTATTGGATTTTTAGATCCAAAAGAGGAATTTCCATATTATACCTCCTTAGATGTATTTATGATTTACAAGATTATTTTTTATAAGTCAACAGATTATTAAAAAGTTTTAATAGATGGGTATTGAGGGGCTTATAATCATACCTTCAAATATTATATTTTCTCTGCTTTGCTATCCCATAGAGAAAGCAAGGGTTTTATGTCAAATCTATATAGGTTTTTACTTGACTTATTTAATAGCTTGTGATATTTCTCTCAAAGATTATTAATAAAATGGCGTTATAAATTTTTATATATAAAATATAAGGAGGTATTTTAGATGATTGTTGAAGAAAAATTCAGTGTGAAAGCACCTATACAAAAAGTGTGGGATTTCCTTTTAGACCCTAATCAAGTGGGCGCTTGTGTTCCAGGGTGTGAAAAGATAGAAAAACTTGATGACAAAACTTATGAATCTGTGGTAAAAGTAAAAGTAGGATTTATAACTGTAAAGATGAAATCTAAAACAAAAATTACTGAAATGGAGCCACCTCATCATCTTAAATCTGTAACCGAAGGCTCTGATATGTTAAAAGCAGGTCAACTTTATCAAGAAGCTGTTATGGATATTAAAGAGATAGGAGAAAATGAGGTTGAGGTATCTTATAAAACTGATATTAGGGTAGTAGGAAAACTGGCAACATTTGGTGAAAAGATTATGAGGTCAAAAGCAAAAAAGATGGGGGAAGAATTTGCTAAAAATATAAAGAAAAAGCTGGAAGCATGAGTCCCTTTTATTAAAAAAGTATTAAAACAGGAGGAGACAAAGATTATGAGAGATTTTGAATATATTGCTCCAAAAACAGTTAAAGAAACCCTTGATGTTTTGGATGAGTATCAGGAAGATTGTAAAATAATAGCAGGGGGACAATCTTTACTAAACATTTTGAAACAAGGATTAATGGCTCCTGAATATATTATTGATATTAAGAACCTTGAAGAATTGAATTACATTAAATTTGATGAAAAAGATGGCTTAAAGATAGGGGCAACTACTACCCATAGGAGTGTTGAATTTTCTGATACTATCAAAGAGCATTATAATGTTTTATCAGAAATGGAGAGACATCTTGCTACAGTCCAGATAAGAAATTGGGGTACTATTGGTGGAAATTTATGTATTGCTGATCCAACAGGAGATGTTGCGCCACCACTTTTAGCAATGGATGCTACGGTTATTATTGCAAATAAAGATGGAGAGAGAGAAGTGACAGTTCTTGATTTTGGTGTTGATTATTATGAAACAGTGGTAGGACCAAACGAGCTTTTAACAGAGATTAGAGTTCCAGTCATTCCATCTAATACAGGGATTGCCTACTTAAAATATAGGATTGTTGAGGGAGATGCTCCTATAGTTGGTGCTGCAGTTGCTTTTACCTTAAATGAGAAAGGAGCTTGCAAAAAAGCAAGGATAGGAATGGGAGGGGTTGCTCCTATCCCTATAAGAGCAGAAAAAGCAGAAAAAATGTTTGAAGGTGAAAAGATAACAGATACATTAATTGAAGAGGCAGCAAAAGTTGCATCTGAGGAAACAACTCCTATACCTGATATTGTTGCTTCTGCTGAATATAAAAAAAGGGTAATAGGAGTTTATGTAAAACGGGCAGCAAAATTAGCATTAACAAGGGCAGAAAAGGCCGCAAACTAAAAATGGAGGTAGCCAACTGTCATGAAAAAGATACTTAATGTTACCATAAATGGAACCCCTTATGAAATAGCCATCAAACCTAAAACCACTTTAGTAGAAGTGCTTAGAAACGAGCTTAACTTAACAGGGACAAAACGATCTTGTAATGCTGGAGGCTGTAGTTCCTGCAGTGTGCTTGTTGATGGCAAAGTAGTTAATTCATGCTCTGTTTTAGCTTTACAAGTTGATGGCAAAGAAGTAACAACCATTGAAGGGATAGCAGATGGCGCAAAACTTCATCCACTTCAACAAGCCTTTTTAGAGCATGGAGCATATCAGTGTGGATATTGCACTCCAGGAATGATTATTGCTGGCAAAGCTTTGTTAGATGAAAACCCTAATCCTACGAAACAGGAGGTTAAAGAGGCAATAGCTGGCAATCTCTGCCGTTGTACTGGATATGTAAGGATAGTTGATGCTATATTAGCAACGGCTAAAAAACTACAGGAGGAGGCAAAATGAGTAATTATTCTGTTATTGGAAAACCAATTCAAAGGATAGATGGCTATGAAAAAGTTACTGGTGCCGCTAAATTTACTACAGATATAAGGCTTTCTGGTATGTTATGGGGGAAAATGCTTAGAAGTCCTCATCCCCATGCAAAGATATTAAACATTGATACAAGCAAAGCAAAAAAGTTACCAGGAGTCAAAGCGGTTATCACCAGTGCTGATACTTTACATATAAAATATAGTAATTGGAGAAGATACCCTCATTTAATGGATGAAACACCATTAGCAGAGGATAAGGTTAGGTATATTGGTGAGCCAGTGGCAGCAGTAGCTGCTATTGATGAGGATATTGCAGAAGAAGCTTTAGGCCTTATTGAAGTAGACTATGAAGTCCTCCCAGCAGTTTTCGATCCTCTTGAAGCAATAAAAGATGGTGCTCCTCAAATCCATGAAGGACCTACGGTAAAAAACAATATATCTGAAGCTCGCCATTTTGAATTTGGTGATGTTGATGAAGCTTTTAAGAAATGTGACAGGGTTAGAGAAGACACATTTTATCTTCATCCTGTATCTCATGCTTTTCTTGAACCTACAAATTCTGTAGCAAGCTGGGATCTAAATGGAAGACTTACTATCTGGACTTCAACACAAACACCTTACTTTATCCAAACCTTGCTTGCTATGGTACTTGGTATTAAGGAAGGAAATATTAGGGTTATAAAACCACATGTAGGCGGAGGCTTTGGTGGCAAAATGGAGCTATTCTCAGATCAATACTGTGCTGCTCGCCTCTCTATGTTAACAGGTAAACCAGTAAAAATAGAATTGGACAGAGAAGAGGTATTCATTGCTACAAGAAGACGCCATCCAATGTATTATACTCTAAAAACTGGCTATATGAAAGATGGTACTCTGGTTGCAAAAGAGGCAAAGGTATACACAGATGGTGGAGCTTATAACGCCATGGGACCAACCTCTCTTTATCTTTCTGGTTTTTTCCAGATATTCCCTTACACTATCCCCAATTATAGATATGATGGATTCCACATTTATACGAACAAAAATCCATCATCAGCCATGAGAGGATTTGGTGGTCCTCAAGCTGAATTTACTTGCGATTCTCAAATAGATATGATCGCAGACGATTTAGGGATGGATCCAGCAGAGATTAGGCTTAAAAATGGGATGAAGCCAGGTCATGTTATTCCTGGTTTAGCCAAAGTTGGAAGCTGCGGCTTTGAAGAATGTGTAAAAAAGGCAATGGAAAGCACAAAATGGAAAGAGAAGAAAGGGAAGCTCCCTATGGGGAGAGGAATAGGAATGGGCTGTTATGGGTTTATGTCTGGAGGTGTATTTAACTGGATAGATTCCCCTTATGCTTATTCTGCTGCCTATATAAGAATGAATGTAGATTGCACGGTTGATGTATATATTGGTTCTGCAGAAATAGGTCAGGGTTCTGACACTGTTGCAGCTCAGATCGCTGCCGAAGTTTTAGGTGTCCCTATGGAGGATGTAAAAGTAATAAGAGGTGATACTGATTCTTGTCCACCTGACTTGGGAGCATGGGGAAGTAGACAAACCCTTATGACTGGTAATGCAGTAAAGATGGCAGCAGAAGAGATTAAAAAACAGCTTATTGAGGTTACAGCAAGTTTGATGGTGCCAAACGTAGTTTATGATTTTGACATAAAGGATGGCCGTGTGTTTATAAAAGATAGACCTGAACGTGGTATAGAGTTGGCAGAAGTTGTAAAGACAGCTGTGAGGGCAAGAGAAGGTCAGGCTCTTTTTGGCAGAGGAATATATACTCCTCATGGAAAGGGAATGGTTTCCCCTGCATATAGTTTTGGTGCGCAGGTGGCAGAGGTAGAGGTAGATTTAGAAACAGGTAAGGTTAATATGATTCAGGTTACAACAGCTCATGATTGTGGTCAGGTTATTAATAAGTTAGGCGTTGAGGGGCAACTTGAAGGTGCTTTTGTTATGGGACAAGGGTATGCACTCTCTGAAAATCTAATAACCGATGAAGGAAAGGTTTTAAATCCTTCATTAATAGATTACAAACTCATGAGGGCTCCTGATATCCCTGATAATTTTACCTCTTTGATGGTTGAAACCCATGAGCCAGAAGGACCCTTTGGGGCTAAAGAAGCAGGAGAAGGGCTTACCAATCCAAATGCTGGATGTATTGCCAATACTATCTTTGATGCAGTTGGTGTAAGGATTAAGGATATGCCTATTACTCCAGAAAAGATATTAAAAGCATTAGATGAAAAGAAAAAGAAAGAAGGAAAATAAGTTTTAGATAGAACTTCTTAATACAAAAAGGCTCCCAAAAAGGAGCCTTTTTTATTATAAAAAGTGATAATGAATTAACCTTATTCATCTTCATTTAATTCTTTTAATCTATTTTTTATCCATTCTTCAATCTTTTTATTTATCGCATAATACCCGCTTACAATAAGTGCACCACCTTGTTCAAAAACCGCTTCCGATAACATTTTCTCTGGTATATCTGTTAGCAGAATATAAGAAGTTGGATTTAAGGTATTATTATCTATTATCCCAAGGGAGGCTTTACATCCCCAAACATCAATATAAAAAAGATAGCCACCTTTTACTTTCTCTCCTTTTGATTGAGCCTTTAATGGATTTAGAACTTCTAATGGTGTAAGATCCCATCTTATTTGAGCTTCTATCTTCTTTACATCTTTAAG
>JAFDIG010000131.1 GCA_019308145.1 Deltaproteobacteria bacterium
AATATTAAAGAAAAAGACCTAATAACTATTTGTCTAATACTGCTTCTCATTATCATAGGAGCAAAAGCTTTAATCCCAATAAGGAAGGATAAAATAGGTCGCAAAATAGCAGGAGAATGGATACTAAATCATATACCAAAAGAAGAAGAGCTTATAACATCTTATCCAAGGATAGCCTTTTATGCAAAACGAAACTTTAATCTTTTAACAGTAAAAAATCGTGAAATCTCTAGACAACGTCTAAAGAATAAGGAT
Organism: Deltaproteobacteria bacterium; assembly: GCA_019308145.1. GTDB lineage: Bacteria > Desulfobacterota > JAFDIG01 > JAFDIG01 > JAFDIG01 > JAFDIG01. The sequence continues at coordinate 256 of JAFDIG010000131.1, forward strand.
TCTTTTTGTTGGGCATATTTAGAAAAGGAAAAAGACCCTTTATTTAAAATCATTAAGCCTATAGCTATAAAAAAAGGGCTAATTCCTCTCTTCTCTTATAAAGAAATCGATGAGAATATAGTATGGGTATGGGGAAATCCAAGCTTTAAACCATAAAAAAATTTAAAGAAAATAACTTTACTTTGTCATTTTTGCTCTTTTTTATTCTAATTATTTAAAAATTCTATTTGACAATAATTTTAGATTGTTATATTTTTTATTCTAAAAGATTAAAAGAAAACAAAATAAGTTAAAATTTAAAAGGAGGAAAAGTTATGAAAAAAGTTTTATTAATCTTTATCTTAATTGGTTCAGTCTTTTTGGTTTCACCGGCTTTTAGTGCAGATTTTTATCATGACGGGATTTATAAGGATGTTGGCGATCTTTACAATCTAAATGTTTATGTTCAAACATATTGGAATGGGGGAACAATTCTACTTTATACCTTTGATACTTATTATATGTATCCATTTTTTGGATATATTGATTCAACAGAATACTACATGGGTGATACAATAAATCCAATTGATTATCCAGATCTTGCTTGTGACTTTGATTTTACAACTAATACTATTTATATGTATTATTGGGATGGTAGTAGCTGGGTTCTTTATGACTGGTATGATTGTTATCTATTTGAACCAATTTAACAAAAAAGGGAGGGGAACCCTCCCTTTTTTGTTATTTTATGTTGTTTTCCAAAAACTTTTTGATAATTTTCTAAGCTCCTCTTTTGCTTGTTTTGCCGCCTTAATTCCTTCTTTTAAAGCATTCATATTGATCTTTTCTGTTCCTTTTGGCACTCTATCAAGAACTGCAGATTCAACAGACTTTATAGAAACTACATCTGTAAATTGAGTAATAGCGCCTAATGCAACAATATTTGCTACAATCTCTCTCCCAAGTTTTTCTCTTGCGATCAATGTAAAAGGTATCTTTATTGCATATGATGTAGGAATCTGTGAAACAAATGTAGAATCAACAAGTAAAACCCCATTTTGCTTAAGATCATGAAAGTATTTATCACATGAATCTTGGTTCATGGCCAAAAGCATATCAAGGCTCATCGCTTTAGGGTAATCGATTTCCTCATCAGAAATGATCACCTCTGAACGGCTTACTCCTCCTCTTGCCTCTGGACCATAACTCTGTGTTTGAGCAACATATCTTCCTTCATATATACCTGCTGCTTCTGCTAAAATAATACCAATAAGTATCAATCCTTGACCACCAGAACCACTTAGGCGAATTTCATACCGAAAGCTCATTGTTATTTCCCCTCCTGAGCTATCTTTTTAGCCCCTGCTTTTTCCCATATTTTTTCATATTCATCCTGGTATATTGGCAATTCTTTATCAGCAAGAATCCCTATTACAATTTTCCCTTCAAGTTCATCTTTGGTCATTTTTTTTGCTTTTTCAACCCTTATGGCATTATCCTTTTGCCACTTCATCATATCAACAGCTGTACCTAACTTATTTAATTTACCATATTGGACAGGACAATGAGATACAATCTCTACTACACCAAAGCCCTTCTTGAGTATAGCCTTTTCTATAAGCTCATCCAAAAGCCTTGTGTGATAAACTGTCCCACGTCCAACAAAAACGGCTCCAGCACAGATCGCCAGTTCTGCAATCTTAAAGCTATGTTCTATATTATTATAAGGAGCTGTTGTTGCTCTCTTTCCATAAGGAGTAGTAGGAGAATATTGTCCTCCTGTCATTCCATAAATGTTATTATTTATAATAATAGCAGTAAGATCAATATTTCTACGAGCTGCATGGATAAAATGATTTCCCCCTATTGCTGTTGCGTCACCATCACCCATTACAACGATTACATTGAGTTTTGGGTTAGCAAGTTTAATCCCTGTAGCAAAAGTAAGAGCACGTCCATGAGTAGTATGAAGGGTATTAAAATCAACATAAACAGGCATCCTACCTGAACACCCTATACCTGATACAAGCACAACATCATCTTTACTCAATCCAATGTTGTCAATAGCGCGAATCAAGGACCCAAGAACAATCCCATTTCCACAGCCAGGACACCATACATGAGGAAATTTTTTATCATGTCTTAAATAATTATGGATCAACTTTGTAATATCTGGCATTAGAGAACCTCCCTTATCTTTTTAAATACCTCTTGTGGGGTGATGATGTTGCTATCAACTTTATTTAAAGTAATAACACGGGATCTTCCTTCGTTAACCCTTTTTACCTCTCTTGAGATCTGTCCCATATTCATTTCAGGCACAATTATTACTTTAGACTGTTCTGCAACCTTTTCTACATAAACCCGTGGAAATGGCCAAAGAGTTACAAGTCTTAGTAATCCTGCTTTTATTCCTCTTTTTCTTGCATCAATCACTGCTCTTTTTGCTGACCTAGCAACACAACCATAAGCAACTATGGTTATCTCTGCATCCTCAACCATAAAAGGATCTACTATCTGGATATCTTTCAAGTTCTTCTCTATCTTTTGTATAAGTCTATGCATAAAAGGTTCTATTTCATCTGGTCTACTTGTTGGGAACCCCCTTACATCATGTATAAGCCCTGTTACGTGATACCGATATCCAGAGCCAAAGGATGCCATAGCAGGAACTCCCCTAGCATTATTTTCATAGGGAATATACCATTCAGGAGGCATAGTAGGTTTAATACGGTCTATAATTTCTAATCCCTCGGGATTAGGCAGTTCAACTTTTTCTCGCATATGGGCTATCACTTCATCTCCCAGTATTATTACAGGGGTACGATATTTTTCAGAAAAATTAAATGCTTTTACTGTTATATGGAAACATTCCATAACAGTAGAAGGAGAAAGCACTATAATAGGATGGTCACCATGAGTACCCCATCTTGACTGCATTACATCACCCTGCGAAGGTGAAGTAGGAAGACCGGTAGAAGGACCTCCTCTCATTATGTTTACAACAACACAAGGGATTTCTGCTTCAGAAGCAAAGCCAATATTTTCCTGCATCAAAGAAAATCCAGGCCCAGATGTTGCGGTCATGGATTTTGCCCCTGCAAGAGACGCACCTATAATTGCCCCCATACTGGCTAACTCATCCTCCATCTGGATAAAAACACCCCCAACCTGAGGAAGCCTTAATGCTAATCCCTCTGCTATCTCTGTGGAAGGAGTTATTGGATACCCAGCAAAAAAACGACAACCAGCAGCTAAAGCACCTTCAACAATGGCTTCATTCCCTTGAAGCAACTTTGCCTTCATCTTTTATCTCCTTTTTCTCAATAACTGTAATGGCAAAATCAGGGCAACGTATTTCACACCACTTACAGCCAATACATTTATCAATATAAGTTGGTATTGGATTTCCGAGAGGGTCAAGTTCAAAAACACTTGTTGGACAAAAAGCAACACATATTCCACACCGTTTACACCATGCCCTAAATATATCTATTCGCTCAACCTTAGCTTTATCGCTTTTTGCCTCTAAATCCACCTTTGCTTCTATTTTTGGTTCCTTTTTTACCTCTTTTTCCTCTTGCTTTTTCGCTTCCATAACCTTTTCATCCTTTTTTGACATAAAAGCTTTATCCTTTTTTATTTCAATATCTTTTTGCCAAAAAATTAAAAATTAAGCTCAAATTCTTAAAAGTATTGATAAAATTATTATAAAAAATTCACACTTTAATCCTTATACAATATTTCACCAAAAAAATCCACCCTTTTTTTAAAATTTTTTAACTAATAGATAAAGAGTATAAAAGATTTAAAAATAAAATTAAAATAAAAAAATTTACAAAATTTTTATACAACAAAGTAACAAATTATGAAAAATTACATTTAACCCTTTTTAAACTTGAGGAAAAAGACTTTTTAAAACCAAATATCTCTTTATAGCTCCTAAATCTAATTATGGTCATGTCAATAATTTTGTGTCATCAATAAAGGGTATAAACACCCTGATTTTTATTTAGGTGAAAGAATATAGCAAAAAGTATTCTTTTCATAGAGGTTTTATCAGCAAAAACCCCATAGGCTTTCTCTTTCTTTTTATATCTATAAATCTTCTCTTAATTGCATTTGTTGTTCTACCAATTGGCCATAGGAAAAAATGTTAATAAGAATGCCTTTAATATCAGTCTCGTAACTGTTAACCCCCTTCTTTTCTTTTTTAATAAAGCTTTTTTTGACACAAAATATTTTACATTACCTCGTTTTAAAAAAATTGACTTTTAGTTTTCTTTTCTTTATATTACTAAATAATATTCGATACTGATAAATCTTGGCAAGAACAAGATAAGTAAACTTAAGATGGAAGGGTTTGGAGAAATAATGAGCTTTGAGGAGAGAGCAAAGTATTTTAAAAAAGGGAAAATTTACTATTTATAAAATGGCAAGGGAAGGCAAGAGCCCTTTAGGTAATGTTAAAGCAAGCAAAGGAAAAAGCTGGTATAAAGAATTTATTTAAGCTCAAAAGAGATATAGATAATAAAAAACTCTCTTGATAATTTTTTAAAAGGTGAAATTAATTAAAAAAGTAAAAATTATTAATAGTTCAGAGGGATGTATATGCGAACTGTTCGCATATCTTCTAAAATTGTTAGCATATCCGAACAGTTCGGATATGAATGAGTTATATGCCATGCCTAAGAGGTAGATAAAGATGAAAAGAAAAATGAGAGTATACTTGGATACTTCAGTAATTTCAGCATTACTTGATGAGAGGAACCCCAAGAGGAAAACACTCACAGAAGCATTTTTCGCGGGAATGGGAAATTCGAGCCTTTCATCTCCGAAATTACCGTTGCTGAGATTGAACGAACCCCTGACACAGGACTCAGGAACAAAATGAAAGATGCGATAATGCAAATCTCGGCTTTTTCTTTAACCGATGAAGTTGAATGGCTATCAAACCAGTATATTCACCATGGTACAGTTCCCGAGAATTATCCAGAAGATGCATACCATATTGCCATTGCTGTTATAAATGAGGTTGATTACCTTTTGAGTTGGAATTTTAAGCACATTGTAAGGAGGAAAACGAGAGATATAGTGAGGATGTAAATACTTTAAATAATCTCAGACAAATAGAAATTATGACACCTGCGGAAATACTATAGAGGAAAAAGTATGAGCAAGATCAAGGAAAAAGATATCGAGGAAATAAGAAGGGTGGTAAAAAAGGAGTTTCCAGAAGACCCAGCTTTACAACAAGTGCATATTGCGAGAAAAATTATTGCCAAAGAATCGCAACTTGAAGGATTAAGTTTTCTTGAATACGTCAAATTATTAGGGAAGAAAGTTAAGAATGTCCCGTAGAGGCACGGCATATAACAGAGCGTATCTGGCTTCGCTATGCTCCATTCAAATCCTTCTTCAGGAAACCTCGGATACGCTTGGAACGTTAGGTGAAATGGCTTACTTAGGAGGATTTCTGTCATGATTAGTAGACTTATTCAACAAAAAGCTCCGATTGGTTCTAAAGTTAATTTCACTCTTAAAAGTGGTCATCAAGTATTTGGCGTTCTTGTTGAGATTGGTCGCGATCACATCTGTATAAAGAATAAGGATGGTATAGCTACAATCCTTACAGAATCAATCGGAGCTTGGGAAGTTATTGATATATCGCAAGAGCCGCCTGGGAAAATAGATAAGGCACCTTCAGACCGTGATGTCGAGATAGAAATTCGCAGGAAAATTATAGAAATTGAGACACGTTTTCAAACCTGTATTAAAAATACACGGATTGGGTTAAAGGCTCCCAGTCTCAATTTTCCGAGCAATGAAATCCAAGGTAGGTATTATGATAATGCTGGAAAAGTATGGGATCGTATAAGGAACAAATATGAATACGCTCAAAAGATCAATGAATTAAGCCCTAAGTTCGGTAGAATTCAGCTAATTGCTAACGAAATTAAGTCCCTAGTTGACCGTTTTCCTTTCTCCCCTACTTTAAAGAGTCATTTGGGCTACTTTTACTATTTATTAGGGAATAAGCCAGAGGCATTAAGGCTTTATAAAGAAGCTG
>JAFDIG010000132.1 GCA_019308145.1 Deltaproteobacteria bacterium
TATGTTCTTCTAACTCTTTTTTAGTATCCTCAATAAGTTTTTTAAGTTTATTTATACTCCAGAGTCTTTTCTTATCGTTTTTAAAGTATTCAGCAGGGTCCATACCTTTAGCCAAACGTCTATAATATTTCATCTGTGCTTCATATCCTTTAATTCTAACTTTAAGCACCTTTTCTTGTTGTGGATTATAAAAATTATACGCACCTGATTTTAAAAAGATCGAAAGTTTTCCAATATATTGTCCCTTAAAATGTGGGGAAAGGATAAAACTTTTATCAACCTTTCTTGGGTAATTTAATCTTAAGTATGACCAACTCTCAACAATAAAATTTATTCCAGAAACATTTTTCGCAAGTTTTATATCATTTCCATATCCTAAATTTGATAAAGCAATAATAACATTTATCCCTTTAGCTTTTAGCTCCTTAACAATTTTTTTCGCAGTATCCATGGGAGGAAGGATCTCTATGTTGTTGATATTATTTTTAAAATATTTTCTTATACGTGAGTCAGAAGTAAGTCCAAATATTCCAAATTTTGCACCTGCTATCTCTTTGATAATATATGGTTGAAAAAGAGTTTTTTTGTTTTTTTTATCAATAATGTTTGCTGAAATAAGGGGTATGTTTGATGCTTTTGCATTATCCTTTAAAAAATCCACTCCCATAGCTAAATCTTGCAAACCAACATTTACTGCATCATAGGAAAGCAGTCCATAGATCTTAAGGATCATTTTAGCATTTAGTTCCCAACCTTTTCTGTAATTATCTGGAATAGGAATCCTTTTAAAAAGAAAGTTACCTGAATCAACAAAAAGAAGATCCTTTTTTACCCTTTTGATATTATCAACCCAAGCTTTTCTCCTGGCAAGACCGCCAAGTTTATGTCCTCCTCAGGCATGACATGGCAAAGCCTGACCTGCTGTATTACCGGTATAGATTATTGTGATCTCTTTGATATCTGCTGCAAAATTTTGTGTTATAAAAAAGGAGAAGATGAAAATTATTATAAAAAATAAAAAAGATATCCGTTTTGCCATTGATTATCTCCTTTTTCTCTTCTCGTTATTTGAAAAACGGTAAATAAATTCATCTTTTTTTACTAATCCAAGTTCTTTTCTTGCTATCTCTTCTATATATTTATCATTTGAACGTAATTTATCTATCTCATCGATCAATTTAGAATTTTCTTTCTTAATATTATTTATAGTTTGGCTGATTTTTTCTTTTTCTTTTTTTAGTTTTCTTGCCTGAATTAGACCATTTTTACCAAATATTGCAAAATATCCTATAAAAAGTATGAAAACAATGAGAAAAAAAATTATATATTTCTTCATTTCTTTAAGATCTTTTTCTTTTTAGGTTCGGTAGCGATAGCTAATTTATTAAATCCTGCGGTTTTTGCTATATCCATAACCTCAACCACTCTTCCATGGGAAACCATTTTATCTGCATGGATTATTACAACACCATTTCTGTTAGTAATATGCATTTCTTTAAGCTTAGAAGCTAATTTTTTTAAGTCTGTCTCTTTTTTATTTAGATAGATCTTTCCATCTTTGGTTATAGAGATTTTTATCTCTTTTTTCTCTTTTTCTATCTTTTCAGCAGAAGATTCAGGTAGATTTACCTTTATACCAGAGATAGAAATAAGGGTTGAAGAGAGCATAAAGAATATAAGTAGCAAAAATACACAATCTACCAAAGGTGTAACATCGAGTCTAAAATCGTCGTTTCCCCTTTTTTTAAATTGCATTTATTAATCCTCGTCCGATTTTAAAAGGTCAATTATTCTGATGGAAAATTCTTCCATCTCTGTAATTAAGCTATCTGAGTGGCTTACTAAAAATCTATGCATTAAAAAGGCAGGAATAGCAACCATTAGTCCTGCAGCAGTTGTAATTAGTGCTTCTGAAATTCCTTCAGCTAAAAGAGAAGGGTTCCCTGTACCAGCAATTGATATAACGTTAAATGCCTTTATCATACCTGTTACTGTTCCCAAGAGTCCTAAAAGAGGGGAAACACCAGCCATTGTACCTACAATACTTATATATCTACTTAACTCTGATGCCTCCTGTTTGCCAGTTTCTTCTATAATTTCTTTAATGATTTCTCTACGCCGCCCATAATTTTTTATCCCTGCAAGGATAATCCTGGCTATAGGAGTGTTATTTCTTTTACATAATATCATTGCTTCTGGAATCTTTTCTCTGCGAATCAGATCTTCTATTTCCATTAAAAAATCTTTTGGAATTACATTACTTCTTCTAAGAGACCAGATCCTTTCTAAAAAAATGGCAAGAGCAATGATAGAGCATAAAGCAATCGGTATCATTACTGGCCCACCTTTTATAGCCATCTCAAGCATAATATCTCCCTCATTCTATAAATAAAAAGTCATATATTTAAAAAATTTTTTAAAATTGGTTTTAATATATATTGCTCAAGCAAGGAAGTCAAATATATTTCATCCTAATCTTTTATCAAACTGATGGAAGAAGTTGCTGTGGCTCGCCTAATATGAATTCTCCTTTTTGAATCCATTCTTTTAAAATCAAAGCAATTTCCCTTGCTCTTGAATAGCTGGAAATTGGAACTGTAGGACTCTTTTTACCTCTAAATTCAATAAAGCCAGATTTCAGCTGCTTATAGTTTACTTCTCCTAAGCTTCTTGAAACACCATTTGGATAATCACTGCCATAATCAATAATCTGTGTGTATATATCTTCATCTTTAACAGCGGTAAATAAAGCCATCTCTTCGTTTATAATTGGTATAGGGACTCCAAGTCCAACTGCTAAAGAGCATCCATACCCCTGCATACTAACTCCCACCAGCCATTCTGGGCTCATCTGTTTCAAATCGCCTGTAACCATTAATGTTCCTGCTCCTTCTTTCACCACGCCATTTTCACTTCTTGGAACAGATGGATTGTGTTGAGTTCCAGGTCCCACAACAAATCCTTGGCCTCCTCCTAAAAAGATCCTTGTTCCTATGCCTATGGTTTTATAGTAAGGATCATTTAATAAAGGAGAAAGCTGTCCAGCACTGCAGTAATTTGCATTACTTGCATTTGGTTTTAAAACGCCCATGTAAGTATAGATAATTCGGGGAGTAAGATTAATAGCACAAGAATAGTTTTGGTAACCATTTCTCGGGTTTAAAAGATAAGCATTGGTTACAGAAGTTATATTTATCTCCCCTTTAAAACTATGATTTGGATAACAATCTGTTCCATATGCCTCTGCTTCAATAGTGATATTTTTGCCTGCCACAAGGTCATGTATTACATGTCCTCCCCCATAAAGGAATTCCCCAGGATAAACTTTGTTTAAAGGATCATCTCTTGCTGGTTGGGTGGCACCAATATATATATCAACAGCTGCTAAAGCTGCGTATGCTTCTACATTGTTAAGCCATACCTTTGATGCTTTAATCCTTGGAACAGTATGCCCAAAATTTATAAATGCGCCTGATGAGCACATTGGAGCAAAGGTTCCTGTTGTAACAACATCAACCTCTTTTGCAGCTTTAACTTCACCTTTTTCTTCAACTATGTCGATCATTTCTTCAGCGGTAACCACTACAGCTTTTCCTTGTTTGATTTTTTCATTGATCTCTTTTATACTTTTTACTACTTTATATTTTTTCATTGATTACCTCCGAAGAAGATTTTTATCTTTACTCATCTGTTATAAGGTTTAAGAAAATTTGTCAAGTTTAAAGAAAAATGTTATAAATAGACTTTAAAAAAATAATATTAATAGTTGATCAAAAAGGATATAGAGCTTAATTGATTTAAACTAAAAGATTCTAAAAAGATAAGAGGAATAAATGGACAAATTTTATATACCAGATGAACATTGGTCTGAAAATAGTCTTGTTGTAATGCGACAGAGATATTTAAAAAGAAAGGATGATGGTTCAGTTGAGGCTCCATGGGAGATGTTCTATAGAGTTGCAAAGGCAGTAGCATTGGCTGAAGAAATATGGGGTGGCTCGTCATCTTTTATAGAGGATTTAACAAAAAAATTTTATCATATGATGACAGATAAAAGATTTCTTCCAAACTCTCCAACCCTTATGAATGCAGGTCGGGAGACCAAACTTCAATATGCAGCATGCTATGTAATAGATGTTCATGATTCTATGGAAGGGATATTTGAAGCATTAAAGAGGGCAGCGGTAATTCACAAATCAGGCGGTGGGACTGGTTTTTCTTTTTCAAAACTTAGGGAAAAAGGTGCTTTGGTGAAATCAAGCCAAGGGAAGGCATCTGGTCCTATTTCATTTATGTCCATTTTTGATAAAGCTACAGATGCTATTAAACAGGGTGGAACAAGAAGAGGCGCTAATATGGGAATACTTTCTGTACATCATCCTGATATAGAAGAGTTTATACGATGTAAATCTGGTGGCGGTTTTCCAAATTTTAATATTAGTGTTGCTGTAACAGAGAGCTTTATGAAAGCGCTTGAGAAGGGGGATACCATTTCCCTTATAAGCCCTGTTGATAAAAAAGAGGTATCTAAAAGAAAGGCGAGGGATATTTTTAATAGTATAGTAGATAATGCTTGGAAGGTGGGAGACCCTGGAATAATATTTATAGACCTGATAAATAAATCCCCTTCTAATCCTGTGCCTAAACTTGGACCAATTGAAGCTACTAATCCATGTGGTGAACAACCTCTTTATGCAAATGAAGCATGTCATTTAGGTTCTATTAATCTTGCATCTTTTGTAAAAAATAGAATGATTAATTGGGTAGAGCTTAAAGAAACAGTTAAGTTAGCAACACGTTTTTTAGATAATTTGGTAGAGATTAATCCCTATCCTTTTCCTGACATTGAAGATATGGTAAAGAAAAATAGAAGGATAGGGTTGGGTGTAATGGGTTTTGCTGATCTTCTTTTTTTGCTTCGTATTCCATATGCGTCAACAGAAGCTACTGCGCTTGCAGAAAAATTAATGTCTTTTATAACTGAGGAGGCGCGAAAAACCTCTATGGAGCTGGCTAAAGAAAGGGGTGCTTTTCCTTTATTTAAGGAGAGCATATATAAAGATGGACCACCTATTCGTAATAGTGCTCTTACCACAATAGCTCCAACAGGGACAATAAGCCTTTTAGTTGATACTTCTTCAGGTATTGAACCTATTTATGGTTTACATTTTTATCACAAGGGACTCTCATCTTTTGTGGCAAATAAAAGGTTTGAAGAGATATCCAAGGAAGAGGGATTTTATTCATCTCAATTGATGAAAGAAGTGGCAAAAAGAGGAACGCTTAATGGGATAAAAGGAATTCCAACTGAAATGAAAAAACTTTTTGCCACTGCTCATGAAATTCCTTATACCTGGCATATCAAAATGCAGGCTGCCTTTCAGCGCGCAACAGATAATGCGGTTTCAAAAACCATAAATTTTCCTAATCAAGCAAGCAGGGAGGAGGTAGAAAAGGCTTTTCTCCTTGCTTATAAAACTGGATGTAAAGGGATAACAATATTTAGGGATGGATGCAGAGAAGAACAGGTGCTTACAAAAGGAGAACAAAGGGAAGCAATAAAAAAGAGAGAAAGACCTAAAGTACTTTCAGGAATAACCACTAAGGTTGAAACACCTGCAGGAACAATGTATGTGAATTTGAATTTTGAACCATCCACTGGAGAACCTTTTGAACTATTTGCTAATATTGGTAAGGCAGGCAGTGATATAGCCGCTTTAGCCGAAGCAGAAGGAAGACTTATATCACTTATATTAAGGCTTCCTTCAGAGATGGATCGAATATCAAGGGTAAGAGAGATTATAAGGGAACTTGAAGATATTGGGGGAAGTAGTTCTATTGGCTTTGGCAAGGAACGGATTAGATCTATACCAGATGGGATTGCTCATGTTTTACGGGAAGTGATAGAAGGAGGGCTTCCTCCGGGGACTATTCTTCCCTCTAAAAAGAAGAAGAAAACCAAGTATCAACTTAAAGGTGATATATGTCCACAATGTGGAAATGCAACATTAATAAGGCAGGAAGGCTGTACTTCCTGCATGATATGTGATTATAATCTTTGTTAAATTAAAAAAGGAAAGATTTTGAAAGGAGCGCAAGGTGAAAGGTTTTTTTGGTAAGATTTTAAACATCGATGTAGAAAAGAAAAAGTTTTTTTCAGAAGAAATTCCTTCATCAGTGTATGAAAACTATTTAGGAGGGAAAGGGCTTTGTAGTTGGCTTCTGTTAAAAAGAAATAAACCAAAGAAATAAACCAAAGATAGACCCTTTTTCCAAGGAAAATCATTTTATTATTGGAACAGGGTGTATAACTGATACTACAGTTCTTGGTTCAAGCCGTTATGGTATATATACAAAGTCTCCTTTAACCGGTATATATTCAGAGTCTTACTCTGGTGGCAAACCTGCATCCGCAATTTCAAAAACAGGTTATGATGCTATAATAATAAAAGGGAAAAGCGATACCCCAATTTACCTTGAGATCTCTGATAAAGGTGTAGAGTTTAAAGATGCAACTCATTTATGGGGAAAAGGAACATTTGAAACAGAGGAGAGAATCATTAAAGAAACAGATAAAAAAGGGGCAAAAGCAATAGTAATTGGGCCTGCTGGGGAAAACTTGGTAAAATATGCCCTTATTGAAAACGATAAATGGAGATCTGCAGGACGAACAGGTGTTGGTGCTGTATTAGGTTCAAAAAAGATAAAAGGGATAGTTTTCCATGGAGAAGCTAAACGAGAGATAGCAGATCCTTCTATGCTAAAAGAGTTTGTAGCAAATTCAAGAGAAAAAGCAAAAACAGATGGTGCAGCAAAGGCATATAAAAGATTAGGGACACCTATGATGGTTTCTCTTCTTATAAATTTTACCTCCTTTCCTACAAAATATTGGCAGCAGGGAACTTATGAAAAATGGGAAGAGATTTCAGGTGAGACTCTTTTAGAAAGATTTTCTCCTACTCCAAAAGCATGCCCAAATTGCTTATTTGCATGTGGGAGATATATTCAAATCAAAGAAGGAAGACACAAAGGTTTAGTAATAGAAGGCCCAGAATATGAAACCATATATGCTTTTGGAGGCCTTTGCCTTATTGATAAATTAGATGAGATAGCTTATCTTAACCATTTATGTGATGATCTTGGGATTGATACAATAACAGCAGGCAATATTGCTGGTTTTGCTATAGAAGCAGCAAAAAGAGGGAAGCTAAATCTTGAGATTGATTATGGTGAAGTCGATAAAATAGCTGATCTCATAAAAAAGATTGTATATAGAGAAGATGTTGGAGATCTTTTAGCAGAAGGGGTAAGGGAAGTATCTAAGAGGTTGAATCTTGAAGATATTGCTATCCATGTTAAAGGGCTTGAACCACCAGGATATGATCCAAGAGCTCTTAAAGGCATGGGGCTTGCCTATGCAACTTCAGATAGAGGGGCATGTCATTTAAGGACAACATTTTATAAGCCAGAGATGGCTGGCATTAGCCCTCCAGATAAATTGGATGATAAAGCAAAGATCTTTGTTGATTATGAAGATAAATTAAATATCTTTGATACATTTATTCTTTGTCGCTTTTTCAGAGATTTCTATGATTTCAATGATTTCTCTACTATACTTAAGGCTACTACTGGAATGAAGTTTACTGAAGATGATTTAAGGAAAATATCTGCTAATATCCAGAATACAACAAGATCATTCAATTTAAGGGAAGGAATAACAAAAAAAGATGATACCCTTCCTAAAAGATTTTTTGAGGAACCACAGAAAGATAGTGGGAAGGTATTTAAAAGGGAAGACTTTGAAAAACTGCTTGATGAATATTATGAATTAAGGAACTGGAGTAAAGAAGGAATACCAAAAGATCCTTTACCTTAAAAGCAATTTTTGGAGCTAAATTTATGTTCCCATTTATGGAATTCATGGAGAAGGGTGGCCCTATCATGTGGGTTATCCTTTTATGTTCAATCATTGCGTTTGCAATTATTATGGATAGAGCTCTTTTCTTTTCTCTTCATCGGATTAACATTAATAGGTTCAAGGAGAGACTTTTATCTTATCTTATGAGGAATAAAAACCCTGTTTCTTTGCCTGAGAATCTAACAAGAGCAAAACATCCAGTAGAAAGGATAGCAAAGCTTTATTTAGAACATTTAGATAAAGAAAAAGAATTAAGAGAAGAAATCTTAAGAAGAGAGGGGATGGCAGAGCTGGAAAAGGCTGAAAAAAGGTTATGGGGATTATCGATTATTGCTCATATAACCCCTTTGCTTGGTCTTTTAGGCACAGTAACAGGTATGATCTCACTTTTTCATAGTATTGAGATGGTTCAAGGACAGCCAACATTTCATCTTCTTTCAGGGGGAATATGGGAGGCACTTCTTACAACAGCATTTGGTCTTTCTGTTGCTGTCCCATCTCTTATGGCTTACCATTTTTTTGAAAAACAGATAGAAAATCTTTCAAGGCAGATGATGGCAATAGTATCATTTCTTAATGAACATCTAAAAGAAGTTCCTTATGCTATCATACCTGAAGGAGAAGAGGACACCGTTACCAATAAGGAGATAAAGGATTATTCCTTTTAAATGAAAAGAGATATGTTTTATCTTCCCTATAAAAAAAGGTCCCGTATTGGTTTAGATATTGCTCCTTTGGTAGATATTGTTTTTATGCTCTTGATATTCTTTATTTTAACTTCGTCATATTTGAATCCTTCTATTGGGATAAAGTTGCCAGAAGCTGAGAACAAAAGAACAATATCATCACAAAAGGTTATTATAACTGTGACTAGGGATCAGAAGATATATCTTAATCGTGAAAAAGTAACCCTTGAAAATTTAAAAAAATTGTTGGTTAATAAATTAAAATATTCAGAAAAAAAAGAGATCTTTTTTAGAGGGGATGAAAATATACCTTATAGGATCTTTGTGCGTATTATGGATATAGCAAAAGCAAGCGGTGCTAATGATATCCATGTTGTCCATAGGTGGGCTAAAGGTGAAAAAAGAGAGTAATATACATTTTTCTTTACTTATTCTTTTTTCTTTTGTGATACATATTTTTATTATTTTTTATAGTACTAAGTTTGAAGCTCTAAAACAAAAAAAGAGGTCTATATTTCCTCAAGAGGATATTGTGTTAAATATGAGAGATTTTTCCTTTACACCTTCTTTTTCATCAACTTTAGCCACACAACATTTTTTTAATAATTCAACCTATAATATTAAAGCCCCATCTCTTTCTTTAAGCAAAAAAAAGAAGATTTTTTTAAAGGGGGCAAAATTTTCACCATTTAATACTATTATTAATACCAAAATAAAGAAAAGAGCTGCTTTATTTTCGCCTTTGGTTTCAGCTCCTAAGAGGTTGAAAAAACAGAAAACAGTCTATGAAATTGCTCAGGGATATCTATCATTAATAAGAAGAAGGATCATGAGAAATCAAATATACCCTCTTTTAGCACGAAGAAAAAATCAAAAAGGAAAAGTAATAATCAAGTTTACACTTAAATCATCAGGGGAGATTATAGGAAATATAGAGGTAGTTTCTCCTGCTAAATATGATATACTAAATATATCTGCAATAAAAATGGTAAAAAAATCAGCTCCATTTCCACCTTTTCCAAGGGATTTAAAGAAAGATAAGATGAGTTTTATCGTGCCAATAGATTTTAGTTTGTTTTAACTTTTTAATCATTTTGTGCTAAAAAATAGAGTGCGAACTAATTAAGTCTAAAAATTTTACTTATATATGATAGAACTATTGCAAAATAATTAAAAAAATAACAGAAAATTAAATAAATAACTTTTTCTTTTATTTTTGGCTGAATTTATCATCCTAAACTTAATTATTCCGTTTTTCAGTACGGAATAAATAGGAAAGGAGATTTTAATTGAAAAAGGTATTCATCTTTTCTCTGCTTTTTTTTATCATTTCAACTTTTTCTTTTGCCGATCTTTGGGATGATCCAGCTTTTAAACTTTATAAAAAAGCAGTTTATTTTTTTAACCAAAAACAATATATAAAAGCTGAATCTTTATTAAAGAGATCCCTTAAAATATTTCCTGATAATTTTCTTACTCTTTTCCTCATGGGTGATACCCTTTTTGTTCAAAAAAGGTATAAGGAAGCAAAATTATTTTATCAAAAGACACTTAAAATTTATCCCTCTTTTTTAGAAGGATATGAACGTATGGCTGCAGTGGAAGAGGCATTGGGGAATTACTACGATGCTAAAAAATATTATCTTAATATTATAAAAAGAAAACCTAACAATAAGGAAGCAATTAAAGGGATTATAAGAATTGGCCTTTATCAAAAGGATTTAGATAATACTTTAAATATAATTACCCCACTAGTCAAAAATCGAAAGGATAAAGATATATTACTCTTATATAGTCGTCTTTTTAAAAACAAGGGTAAGCTTTTAGCTGAAGCAGATGTTTTAAAAAGAATAGATAATAAAGATAATCAAATAAAAAAGGAATTAGGGTTTATCTATTTTAAACTAAAGCGATGGGATGAAAGTGAAAAATGGTTTAATACTTTACTTAACAAGGATGAGGAAGTGCTTTTTGCATTAGGCATAATATATTATAACAAAAAAGCAAAGGATAAAGCTTTATTATTCTTTAAAAAAGCAAGTTCTAAGATGAAAAATCCCGCAAGAGCTTTTTATAACATTGCTATGATCTTAATAGAAAAAGAAAAGTATAAAAAGGCAAGGGAATGGTTGTTAAAAAGTGTAGATGCGGATCCAAATTTTAAAGAAGCATACCTTGAACTTGGACATCTTGAAGAGGATATATTTTTGAATATAAAAAAGGCAAAATTTTATTATAGCAAGGCGAATAAGATCAAATGACAAGGGATTATAAACCATTATGTCTGTAATCGTAATAGAAGAAGAAGATCGTGAAGAGATGGAGAAAATCCTTAGCAATATTGAGCAGGATTTTCTTAAATTAAAAAGAAAGCCTGAAAATGAATTTATAACTGAAAGGCTTTACAGAAATATCCATTCCTTTAAAGGGATAGCATCCCTTTTTAATCT
>JAFDIG010000133.1 GCA_019308145.1 Deltaproteobacteria bacterium
TTTGAAGGATTTTTTACTTTTTTTACCCCAAGTTCATAGAAGAGGTTTATAACTATTCCAGTACTGGCACTTAAGGACATTAGCCTATCAGGTGAAACAGTAACGATTTCACCAGCATGTACCTCTGATTTTGATGCTTTTATCGCTAATAGTTTTTCTGCAAATGTAAAGCCCAATCAAAAACTCCTATTTATTAATGTTTCCTTTGAGAATTTCTTTGGTATATGGGACGAGTCCCCCTTGTAAAATAATATTTAAAAGAAAATCAGGAAGAGGACTAAAGTTTATAACAGTTTTATTACTTTTTATAATTCCTTTTAGCAAATCAATATATATAGGAGCACGATCATCCAATTTTTGATAGGCATCTCTTGATACTATAACTGGTAATCCTTGGTTGATGCTATTTCGGAAGAAAATTCTGGCAAAGGAAACAGCCACAATGGCAGAGATTCCTGCATATTTTAAGCATGTTACTGCTTGAGACCTTGAGCTTCCACATCCAAAATTTTTGCCTGCTACAATAACATCATTAGGTCTGATTCTTAAAGGAAATGATGGATCAACTCCTTCTAAAGCATGTTTTTTAATCTCATCAGGTGACAGAAGAGAAAGGTATTTCCCTGGATAAATAATATCAGTATCTATATTATCACCTAACTTAATTACTTTCCCCTTTATAAAAGCTTCATCTTTTTTAAATTCATAACTTTTCAATTTTGAATCCTACTGAAGTTTTTAATTTACTTTTTTATAAAAATTCTTTATGCGATGCTCCACCCAAAACTATTCTCTATCTTTTTCCTTTGGAGTCTCGCGGTATAGAAGTATCTATCAGCACGATATAAAACTGTTACAAACTCAACCGCTCTTTTAGAAGAATCAAAAACAGTTCTTTCTATTTTTAACAAAGGATCACCAACTCTAACCTCTAACAATGGCGCTATATAACTATCTGCAATAGTAGCCTCGATTTTTTGCATTGCTTCTGCTAAATCTATATGAAGATCGTCTTCAAGTATCTTTAGTAAAGGTTTGACTAAAAGGTGATCAGGTTTAATCTTTTTACCTATACTATAGGGCAAATAGTTTAGAATGTATGAAAAAGGGCTCTTTTCAGCTAATCTTAGCCTTTCGATCCTAACAACTTTACTTCCTTTAGGGAGTTCGAGTGAATCGGTTATATTTTTAGGAACTTGAGTAACAGTAAAATCTATGATTTTGGTGCTGGTTTTTATCCCCATTGAGATCAGATCTTCAATCGAACCAGTAAATTTAGGAAGCTCAAAAGAAACTGGTTTTTCTGAAACAAAAGTACCTTTTCCTCTTTTTCTAATAATTAGTTCATCATTTTCTAATAAGGAAAGAGCTTGACGAATTGTTATGCGACTAACTTCAAATTCTTTTGCCAGGGCTTCTTCACTTGGCAAAAGTGATCCAGGAGAAAATTCCCCTGATAAAATCTTTTTGCGTAAAATTGTTTCGATCTGATAATATAATGGTATAGCCTTGTTATTAATTGTAACACCTTTATTCATGATATTATTATTTTAATTATTTTATAAATAAAATTATCTCTATTATTGGTAAGTTTAAAAAAATTATTTTATATTGCCATATTCATCCTTATAGTGAAATCTAACAGGTCTTTTCATAAAAGAACCATAGCCAACTTTAGCAACGATTTTACCATTTTCAAATGTTGGTTTTCCTCTTAATATGGTGTAATCTGGACAACCCTTTAGTATCATACCTTCAAAAGGAGTAAAGTCTTGAGCAGAGTATAAAATATCAGGGGTTATTTCCTTTTCCTTGTTTAAATCAATGATTGCAAAAATCAACATTCTCTTACTAACCACTCTATTTCGTTGATCTGGTCATTATCCATTATAACTATGTGATATGAATAATCAGTAAGAAATGAATTTTTTGATTTTTCTAAAAGTTCAGGGAAAATATCTTTATATAGTCCTGTTTTGTTAAGATAATTTGTTTCAGTCCGAAAATAACTTAATATAGTTGTTATTCCTCCAGAAGCAGCTGAAGTTGATTCACTTTCTGCGTCATCGCTTAATGGTCTGTAGATACCGATGTGAAAGTGGGAGTCTATTGCTCCTGGGAAAACAAATCTATCTGTAGCGTCAATGAGATTAAATGCATCCTGTTCTGGTATATTCTCAGAAATTGTTGAAATCTTTTTGTTTAATACACCTATATCTAATCTTTTTATACCTGCCTTTGGTATTACAACATTTCCATTTTTTATTACTAAATCAAACTTTTGCACCTTTGACTTCTTAAATGTATAATTGATAATACATTATATTATTATGATTTTAATGTCAATGATTTTTTAGAGCAATCTGTTTCTTGAAAAAAGGTTTAAAGTAAGGGGTCAAAGTAGAGAAAAAATTTGAATTAGTTTAATAAATCTTTTTAAGTTTTAAAATTATTTTATTCCTTAATAATTATTTCTTATTCAGAAGATTGTTTAAGAAAGATAAATTTTATTATTATTCCTTAGATTGACATTCATTATTATAATGATAAAATTACATTGATTAATAAATAATATGCTAACTAATAAAGGTGGTTCTTTAAAATGAAGAATCAATATAAACGTCAGGATATATTTAGATGTGTCCACCAAGCTCATAGTGCATTTGAAAATGTGGTGTCTGTTTATCATGTGATGAAGCAAAAGAAATGTTATCCAAATGGATGTATCTATTTTTTGTATCGCTGTAAAAAGCTAAACAAAGGTTTAAGATGTCCAAGAAACTATACACATGTTGGGCGTAATTGTTTTGGATGCCAATATTTTTATGATATAAAAGTAATAAACCATCCAAAAATAATAGTTGATAATGAAAAATACAATGAATTTATAAAAGAACTAAAGGATTGGGAAGATTGGCTAAGTTATCATCTTTATAAAGAGATAGATTTTTCAGGTGAAATCAAAACTGTTAAACCATTTTTTAAAAAGGAAATAGCAGGCAAGAACAGCAAACTGAGATTTAAAGGTTTTCTTTTAACATTTATTAATGGCTTTTTCAACATAACCAGATTTGAAGATCCAGTTTACGCTGTTATCCCTCCTTTTATTCAGCAAAGATTTAATTTTGTTCCAGGTGATAAGATAGAGTTTTTAGCTCGCCTGTTTATCGATAAAGGTCGTTTGGTTTTAAAAAGGTTAAGAAGGATAGAGATAGATGAAAAAGGAGATGGCTTTTTGTGGACTACTGATGCTGTACGTGTGGTTAAAGTTACTGGAAAGATACATACTACTCAAGATGAGAAATGCCTTATCTGTCCCATGGGATGCCTTATAGATGTAGAAGAGATAGGGAAAGATGGTAAGATAAAATTATACAGGAGGCTTTTTTGCCTTGAAGGTCATGAAGATCCATATACTTGTGGTGTGCCTGCTTTACTTGTATTGGAAAAAGAGCAATGTGCTAAGGATCTCGCTTTGTCTCTTTAATCTATAAATTTTTTAACATGATGACATTTGATAAAAAATGAGATTGATTTCTTTTCTAAAAAATGGAGCATTAAATATTGAAAAGATAGGGATAAATATATTTCCAAGGGATAGGATCCTTTCTGCTATCTCATATGATGGCATCTTATTTAAAAAAGAAAAAGGTATTAGGGTTAATCCAGACAGAAGTTCTTCTGAGGAAATGGTTTATTATCCTTTTGCTCTAAAGATAGAAGAGAAGATTCGTCTTTATTATCATTCAAGCAACAATAAAAGTGGAACAATTGTTAGCAGGGTTTCTGATGATGGTTTAAATTTTTTCTCTAAGCCAACTATTCACCTTTTACCATCTAATCTTTTAGATGAAAAAGGATGTTTTGCTCCATGGATTATCCAATTGGAAGAAGGGCTGTTTCGGATGTATTATTCAGGAAAGGATAAAAAAGGAAAGAGAAGGATCCTTTCTGCTGTTTCAAAAAATGGAATAGCCTGGGAAAAAGAGAATGGGATAAGGATTGGCACACAAGATGAGATAAAAAATCTCTCTATTTTGGATGTGGCAGTGATAAGGGTAAAGGATGGTTATAGAGCCTACTTTTCAGGGCTTACTTCTAAAGGCTGTTTTATTTTATCTGCCATATCTTCTTGTGGGTTTGTATTTGAAATTGAAAAAGGAATAAGAATTGGCAAAGAAAATACGGGAATGGCTGTTGTCAATAATCCATCACCAATCTTTCTTGAGGATGGAAGAATAAGGCTTTATTTCCGTGCTGGAAGTAAATCAGCTATTGGCAATATGATATATTCTGCTATATCATCTGATGGGTTAAAATGGGAAATAGAAGATGGGATAAGGATAACCCCGAGCAAAAGTTGGAGAGCTTTTGATTGCCATGGAGTTGGTTTTCCTAATGTTATCAGATTGAACCATGGTTATAGGATCTATTATACAGGTTATTGGGGACCGCATCTTCTTAAGCCTTTGACCGTTATGAGATGGAAAAAGCCTTTACTATAAGTTTTTTATTGTTTCTTTGGGATAATCCTTTCAGCAGCTTTTATTCCATCAACAGCGCTGCTTATGATCCCTCCTGCATATCCTGAGCCTTCACCTATTGGGAAGAAACCTGTAACCGTGATCGATTGAAAAGTCTCTTTATCCCTTACTATCCTAACTGGGGATGATGTTCTTGTCTCAACTCCTACCATAATCCCATTGTTTAAAGCGAACCCTTTTATCTTTTTGTCAAAATTAAATAATGCATCTTTTAAAGCATCAATGATCTCTTTAGGGAAACAAGCTTCTATTTTTGCTGGTTTTACCCCTGGAAGATAGCTACACTTTATATCTTTTTTTGTTTCTTTTCCAAAGATAAAATCATAAATGTATTGGGCAGGAGCAAAAAAATCACCACCACCTAAACTAAAAGCCTTTTTTTCAATCTCTTCCTGAAACTTGATACCAGCCAAAGGATGAGAAGATGGGAAATCCTTTGGTGAAACTGTAACAACTATTGCACTGTTACCATATTTGCCATCCCTTTTGAAATTGCTCATTCCGTTTAATGCGATAATATTTTCTTTATGTGAGCAACATATGATCCTCCCGCCAGGACACATGCAAAAGGAATAAACACCTCGATTTCTTTGTTTATCCGTATAGGTAAGGAAATATTCTGCTGGGCCAAGCGATGGATCTGATGCCATATCTCCAAACTGGTTTTTATTGATAAAGGATTGAAGATGTTCAACCCTAATACCAACTGCAAATGGTTTTGGCTCAATAGTTACCCCTTTGTTTAAAATCATCTCATAGCTGTCCCTTGCGCTCATTCCAGTTGCCCAGAAGAGGGCATCTGTCTCCCAGATTCTTTCTGCTGCTTTAATTCCGATAATTTTATTTTTATCAATAATTAATTCATCTACCTTTGTATTAAAATAGATATCTGCTCCATGTTTAATTATATGCTCTCGTAAAAGTGGGATGATAATTCTTAATCTATCCGTACCTAAATGTGGATGATTTATATAAAGGATCTCTTCTGGAGCCCCTGCTTTTACAAATGTTTCTAAAACAAAGGAGCGTCTAAAATCCTTGATCCTAGTAGTCAGTTTTCCATCAGAAAATGTGCCAGCACCACCTTCCCCAAAAACTACATTTGTTTCCTTATCAAGGTTTCCTTTATACCAAAAATCATTCACTTTTTTTATCCTTTCATCAACTTTCCCACCCCTTTCAAAGATAATCGGTTTATAACCTCTGTTAATGAGGGTCAAAGAAGCAAAAATACCAGCTGGGCCAAACCCAACTATTATGGGTCTTTTTTTTATTTTTATTAAACCTGGATGAGGTTTCCCTTTTTTTATTTCACTCCATCCTGCTGATACATTAGGAAGTTTTAAGATTCTCTCAAGCTCTGAATCCTTTGCTAAAATCTCTATGTCAAGGTTATAAACAAAATGTATATCTTTCTTTTTCCTCGCATCAAGGGATTTCCTTTTTATTATTATATTTTTTATTTTATCTTTTGAAATCCCTAAATAAAGAGTTATAAGATCATCAAGTTCTTTGGTTACAGGAAGTTTTTGCTTTATCTCTTTTATATGGATTTTAAGAGAAAGTGACAGAGTTAAAACCTCCTTTTTTCTTCCTTTGGTTTATTAATATTTTGATACTCGACAAATTATTTGGAT
>JAFDIG010000134.1 GCA_019308145.1 Deltaproteobacteria bacterium
TATCTTCTATCCATCCATAGTTAGCATCTTCTTTGGAGTCAAGATCTTTTACATATGGTTTTATATCAAGAAGAGGGGTTCCATCAAAAACATCAAGTCCAGAAGTAAAAATTTCATTTTTATTTATTTTTAAAAGTTTGACAATTGATACACCTATTGGATTTGGTCTTACAGGAGAACGACTTGCAAAAAGACCAACTTCTTTTCCATCTGACCATGGAGGAATAACTAACATGGAGAGTTTTCTTTTTACCATGTGTATATAATAGATGAGGTAGATATAGGTAAAGCGGTTTAGTTCCTTTAACCCTTCTTCATATTCAGGATCAACTATAACCCTGAATTCTCCAACATCATTTTCTATTGGTTGATAGGGAGCAATATCTTTATACGGTGTTCTGATTGTGCCTATACTTTTTACCTGAAAAACCATCTGTTATTTCCTCCTGTAGATTGTTTTGTTGTATTAAAGTGATAAGAAGACATAAAAGTAGATTTTTATAATCCTAAAATTTTCATAAAAAAACCTGCTTTCTATTTTTTAGTTCCCTATAGAGATTTTTAGCTTTAAAGCCCATATTAAAAAAGAGATAGGGGTAAGGAAGATTAAAAATAATTTTTGGCCTTCTACAAATTAGTTGCTATTTATGAACTCATTTTTAAGTTGATTTCATCTTTCTTAAAATAAAAAGGGAAAAATGTTAAGATAAAAAATTGTAGTTTTAGAAAATAATAGTCCCCTCTAAAAAATCCTTCCTTTTTTTAGCAATAAGCTCAATGCAAACATCTACTACATCTTTATCATATTTTATATTTCTGCCTTTTTTAATCTCTTCAATAGCTTTAGTTAAACCTAATGCAGGACGATATGATCTTTTAGAGGAGATTGCTTCTATAACATCAGCTACTGCTAAAATTCGAGATTCCATGGCAATCTGATTGCCTTTTAGCTTTTTTGGATACCCTGATCCGTCTAATCTTTCATGGTGTTGAAGGATCATTTTAGGCACAATAGAAGGGAATCCTACCTCTTTGACTATTTCATATCCAATTATAGGATGACGTTGCAAGATCAACCTTTCATCTTTGGTAAGAGCTGAAGGTTTAGAGAGAATATTTGTAGGGATAAAGATTTTTCCTATATCGTGTAGAGCTGCTGCGATTTGGTGAGTTTGTACTTTAGAAGGGGGATATCCCATTTTGACTGAAATGGCTTTAGTAATAATAGCAACCCTTTTGCTATGGCCAGTGTTAAAAGGATCGAACTTTTCTATGATGATATTAAGGGCAGAAATTATTCCTTTAAGAAAAGTATTACTCTTTTTTATCTGCTCAGTTAGCTCTACTGATCTGTCCTGAATCATCTGTTCTAAATTATGAGTGTAAGATTTTATTGCCTGTTTAAGGGATAAACGTTCAATAGCCCTTTTTAATGCTACATCAACAACATTCATTTTGACAGGTTTAGGAATAAAATCTCCTGCTCCTACTCTTATTGCTTCGATCGCCATATCCATATCACCATAGCTGGTGATCATAATAACTTCAGCATCCTTGCTCACAGAATGAATCTCTTTAAGCAAATAGAAACCGTTTCCATCTGGCATCATTACATCGGTAAATACAATATCAGGTTTTTCCTTTAAAAACAGCTCTTTACCTTCTAATCCTGTTTTAGCAGTTAGAACAGAATAACCTTTTATTTCAAGATTCTCTGCCAAGGATTCTCTGAGTTCTTTGTCATCGTCTACAACTAAAATTTTATAACTCATTTCCCCCCTTTAATTCCCCTTTTTATATTTTGTTTATAATATAAAACAAAAACACAGTTAAAACAAGATCTTTTTACTTAAAGGGTTTTTATCAATTTTTAAAAAAGAGGTAATTTTTAATATTACAAAATTCTTGACATCAAAAAGATATTGATTATATTATTAAAAAGTCTTATTTATAGGAGGATAAAGGTGCCAATATATGAGTATGTATGTAAAAATTGTGGAGCAAAGATAGAAGTTTTACAAAGATTTTCCGATCCCCCACTTACAAAATGTGAAAAGTGTGGTGGAGAGTTGGAAAAAATAATTTCTCAATGTACGTTTCATTTAAAAGGTAGCGGTTGGTATGCAACCGATTATGCTAAGAAGGATACAGGTGGTGAAAAAGCAAAAAGGAGAAAAAAGGATAAGCAGCAAGAAAAAAAGGATTAATATCTAAAAATATGGTTATTTACAATTAGGGGGCTTTGACGCCCCTTTTTATTTTCTTGCTAATTTTTAATATCTATGATAATTTTTTTTAAGTTTAAATTTTATTTTTAAGAATGTATAATAATATAACTGATATTAACGGTGTAACAGTAGGGCATGCTTCTGATTTTAAAGGATATACAGGTTGCACTGTTGTTCTTTTTGAACAAGGTGCAATTGGAGGAGTAGATATAAGGGGAACGGCAACTTCTACCCGTCAGATTGATGGGTTAAGAGTGCTTCATCTTATAGATACTATAAATGGAATATTGCTTACTGGTGGCAGTGCTTTTGGTTTAGATGCAGCAGGAGGGGTGTTAAGGTATTTAGAAGAAAAAGGTAAAGGTTATGATGTTAAAGTAACGAAGGTTCCAATTGTTCCAACTGCTGCTCTTTTTGATCTTGCTTTTGGAGATCCTTATGCTCGTCCAACCATGGAAATGGGATATGAGGCTGCAGAAAATGCTGTAAACGGGGTTATAGCTGAGGGCAGTGTAGGTGCTGGCACAGGTGCTACTATTGGCAAACTTTATGGCATGAAACATGCTATGAAAGGCGGAATTGGTAGTGCAAGTGTAAGAGGGGAAAAAGGATTAATTGTTGGTGCAATAGTAGCAGTAAATGCCTTTGGTGATGTCATCGATCCTCGCACAGGCGAGATCATGGCAGGTGCCAGAAAAAGTAATAAAAGTACTGAATTTGTTAATTCGTCTCTTCAAATCAGACAAGGTGTAATTAGAGAACGATTAGGGGAGATGAATACTACCCTTTGTGTGATAGCAACCAATGCTAAGCTTTTAAAGCCAGATGTTACAAAAGTAGCTCAAATGGGGCAAGTTGGTTTATCACGCACCATTTCTCCATTACATTCCACTTTTGATGGGGATATCATATTTGCCTTTTCTTTAGGCAAAATTGATGCTAATGTAAATACTGTGGGCCTTTTAGGAGAGGAGGCAATAAAACAAGCGGTAATAAATGCAATAAAAAAAGCAGATGGTTTTGGCATCATACCTTCTCATAAAGAGATATTTTCATTAAATGAAGAGAAGTTAAAATGATAGTAGATCAATCACTTATTGAACAAGCAGCGCAAGATATTGTAAATTCAAAAAAAAGTATTGCATTTACTGGCTCTGGAATATCTGAGGAGAGTGGTATACCTACTTTTAGAGGTGGCCAGGGCTTATGGGAAAAATATGATCCAATGGAGTATGCTCATATTCAATCATTTATTAAAAATCCCGAAAAGGTTTGGGAAATGTTAGCTGAAATGGCTGAGATTATATCTAAGGCAAAACCTAATCCAGCTCATATTGCTTTGGCAGAATTAGAGAACATGGGATTATTAGAAGCAGTCATTACTCAAAATGTAGATGGTCTTCACCAGATGGCAGGAAACAAACATGTAGTTGAATTTCATGGCTCAAATCAATGGTTAGTTTGTATTAAATGTGGTTTTAGGACCGAGATAAAGAATTATTCTCCTAATGATTTCCCACCCAAGTGTGAAAGATGTTTGTCTATTTTAAAACCTGATGTAGTCTTTTTTGGCGAGGCTATCCCTTATAATGCGCAGGTAAAATCGATGTACTTAGCAAAAGTAAGCGATCTTGTGTTGGTTATAGGTACATCTGCTGTTGTTTATCCTGCCGCTCAAATTCCTATCACAGCTAAAGAATATGGGGCTAAAATTATTGAAATCAATAAAGAAAAAACTTCTTTATCCGATGGAATTGCTTCATATAGTATCGAAGGACCAGCAGGAGAAGTTATGCCTCATATAGTGGAAGCTGTGAGGAGGCTCATCTCATAAATGAAAATTTTCTTTGAGACTATCCATCTTTCTTCTAAGGATAGAATAGATATCATAGATATTACTAATTATATTGAAACTATTGTTACTAACAATAATGTTAGGGATGGTTATGCTTTGATTTTTGTCCCTGGTTCAACAGGTGCTCTTACTACTATTGAATATGAATCAGGAGTTTTAAATGACCTGAAAAAAGCAATAGAAAGGATTGTTCCTGATGATATCCCTTATGAGCATGATTTAAGATGGGGAGATGGAAACGGATTTTCTCATGTAAGAGCTGCACTATTAGGACCTTCTCTTAATATTCCAATTAAAAGTGGAAAATTATTAAGAGGCACATGGCAACAAATTGTTTTTATAGATTTTGATAATCGTCCAAGAGAAAGAGAAATTATAGTACAAATTTTAGGCGAGGTGAAAAAGTAAGATTGAAAGATTCAGATGGTCAAATTGTTGAAACCATATCATTTGATAATATGGCTTTAACAAAACATCTTTTTGGGACTCATGGGGACAATTTAAAGATTGTCCAAAACAGTATAGGTATAAAGATTTCTACAAAAGGGAATACTATTACTTTAAGAGGAGATATCTTTGAAGTAGAGCTTGCTAAAAGGGTTTTTTCTCAACTATATGAACTTTTAAAGAAGAATTATCCCTTATACCCAAGCGATATTGATTATGCTATAAGGATATTGGCTGAAAATCATTCACTTTCCCTTGAAGATGTCTTTTTAGACACAGTATTTATTTCTTATAAGAAAAGAGTAATTGCTCCTAAAAGCTTATCACAAAAAGAATATATTGATGCTATAAGAAATTATGATTTTGTCGTTGCAATAGGTCCTGCCGGAACTGGCAAAACCTACCTTGCTATGGCTATGGCTGTTTCTAGTCTTATGAAAAAAGAGGTGGAACGAATTGTGCTTACAAGACCAGCAGTAGAAGCTGGAGAAAAGTTAGGTTTTTTGCCAGGCAATATGTATGAAAAGATAAATCCGTATTTAAGGCCTCTTTATGATGCTCTGCACGACATGTTAGATTATGAACGTATCTCCAGGTTTATTGAAAGAGGTATTATCGAAATAGCTCCTCTTGCCTTTATGAGGGGAAGAACATTAAATGATTCATTTGTAATATTAGATGAAGCTCAAAATACTTCTCATGAGCAGATGAAGATGTTTTTAACAAGACTTGGATATAATTCAAAGGCGGTTATTACAGGTGATATTACTCAAATAGATCTACCTCATGATAAAGCTTCAGGTCTTGTGGAGATTCAATCTGTATTAAAGAATATTAAAGGGATAAGATTTGTATACTTCAATGAAAGAGATGTAATACGTCATCCCTTGGTTCAAGAGATCATAAAAGCATATGAACTTGCTGAAAAGAAAAGAAAAAAAGCTTCTTCAAAAATAGAAAAAAGGAAACCTGATGTCAACGGATAAAGGGAAAAAGAGTTTAAAGTTCTTACAAAGAAAAGAAAAGAGAGTCCTTTTAAAGTTAAGACGCAAGATTATAAAGGGAAAGATTTTTAAACCATTACTAATTGGTTTTGGTACAGTCGTTTGTCTTTCCTTTTTAATTACGCCAACACATAAGCTTTCCTATCAATCCTTAAAAGTTGGTGATGTTGCTCCAAAGTCGATCAAATCAAGTAAAAATTTTCTTGTAGAGGATAGAAAATCTACCCTTACCAAAAAAAAGGAAGCAGAAGAACATATTTCTCTTGTGTTTGATTTTGATCCTGAAATAAATGTATATGCAGAAAAAAATCTCAAAAAAGCTTTTTTAGATATGAGAAAATATTTAGAGAAAGGAGAAAAACTTAACAAAGCTTTAAAGGAGTTAGAAGAAAAACAAAAAGATCTTTCTGCTTCTATAAAAAAAGGTTTTCTTGAAGATAAAGATATAAATTACAAGGATAAACTTAAGGAAATAGAAAAAGAGGCTCTTGTTTTAAAAGCAAAGATTAAGGATCATAAGAAATTATTAAATGATAAAATAAAAAAGTTTGAAAAATTACTTAATATTACCTTAACAGAAGAAGATATTAAAATCCTTGAAAAAGAGAAATTTTCTCCTAATTTTGAATCAAAA
>JAFDIG010000135.1 GCA_019308145.1 Deltaproteobacteria bacterium
GAGATGAAAGAAGAGAAGAATTTAAAAAGCAGATTTGCATCTCAAAGAAAAAGGAGGAATTTATTTTAGAAAGGTATTATGAAAACAAATTTAGGATTCAAAGAAGAGCTAAATAAAGAACAGCTTAGAGCTGTTATTGAAACAGAAGGCCCTATGCTTATCATTGCTGGAGCAGGGACAGGGAAAACAAGGGTGATCATAAGTAGAATTGTTCATCTTATTGAAAATAAAGGAATAAATCCCGAAAATATCCTTGCCCTTACATTCTCTAAAAAGGCAGCAGATGATATGGCAAAGCGGCTTAACAAAAGAATTGGCTCCCTTGGAAAGGATATAACTGTTACGACATTTCATGGATTTTGTTATCAAATATTAAGAGAACATGCTTTTCATATTGGCCTTCCTCCATCCTTTTATCTTATTGACGAGGTAGAAGAGTGGATCTTTATAAGGAATATTTTGCCAGAACTAAAGCTGGAATATTATCTTAATCTTTCCAATCCGTCGGATATAATAAATGGGATAATAAGATTTATCAGTCGAGCTAAGGATGAGCTTGTTTCTTATGAAGATTATGAGGATTATGTAAAAGAAAAGGAAAAAAGAATGAATCCAGATAATGAAGATGATATGATAGAGATGAAGAGAGAAAGGGAGGTAGCAAGGATATACAGGACAATTCAAATGAGAATGATAAAAGAGGGTTATCTTGATTTTGGGGATCAAATATTTTACACGGTTGAGCTTTTTAAAAAAAGACCAAATATTTTAAAGGAGTATCAGAATAGGTTCCATTATATAGTTGTTGACGAATTCCAAGATACAAACTTTGCCCAGATAAAACTTGTTCATTTGCTTACCCAATTGCATGGTAATATTTGTGTTGTTGGTGATGATGATCAGGCAATTTATAGATTTAGAGGTGCATCATTTGCTGCTTTTAGAATTTTTGAAGAGCTCTTTCCAAATTTAAAAATGTTAAAACTTACTCAAAACTATCGTTCAACTAAAAATATATTAAAGGTAGCAGATACCTTGATAAAAAATAATGGGGAAGATCG
This sequence comes from Deltaproteobacteria bacterium, assembly GCA_019308145.1. Taxonomy (GTDB): domain Bacteria; phylum Desulfobacterota; class JAFDIG01; order JAFDIG01; family JAFDIG01; genus JAFDIG01. The sequence goes on from JAFDIG010000135.1 coordinate 1,062, forward strand.
ATATGACCCAGAAAAAGATCTATGGACAGAAAACAAAGAAGGAAAAAAGGTTTTTGTTTCTATTGCAAAAAGTTTTGACGATGAAGCCTTCTGGATAGCTCAAAAGATAAAGGAATTGATTAATAAAAAGGTTAATCCAAGTGAGATAGCAGTTCTTTACCGTGCTCATAATCATAAAGAAAAGCTCGTAGATCTTTTAACTCACTTTAGGATACCTATAACAATTAAAGGAGGTATTGGTCTTTTTGAATTAAAAGAGGTAAGAGATATTATTACCTTTATGAAGGCGATATATAATCCAAAGGATAAGATTGCTATCTTTACTTTATTAGGATCAGCTTATGCTGAGCTTAAGCCTAATGAACTTCTTTATTTAAGTAAAGAGGCAGATTTAAGATCCCTTGATTTATGGGAGACTTTAAATAATATAGAAATTCTTGAGCCTCTTTCATCAGATGCTAAAGAGAGGATTGCTAACTTAAGAAAATTGATTACTGAGATGATCCCTTTGTCAGTTGATACAAAAATTTCTTATTTTTTTCAGCAGCTTATGGAAAAAACAGCTATTTTAAAACAATATATCTTTAATCCTTCAAAAGAAAGCCAACAAAAAGCATCAAATATTATCAATTTTTATCATTTCATCCTTGAATTTGAGGAAAATCATTTAATTAATGATCTTGGCTCATTTCTTGAATATGTTGAACGTTATATTGAAGCAGGTGGGAATTCAGAGTATGATAGATTTGATAGTGATGAAGAAGGGGTTCAATTTATGACTGTTCATGCTGCAAAAGGATTGGAGTTCCCTTATGTTTTTCTTATCTCAATGACAAACGATAGATTTCCTACCAGAAAGCGTAATGAACCGATTCCTTTTCCTGATGAACTATATAAAGAGAAACTCCCTAAAGGGGATTTTCATTTAGAGGAAGAAAGAAGACTTTGTTATGTTGCTTTTACACGTGCTAAAAAGTTTCTTTATATATCTGGGGTTGAGAAAGATAGAAAAAGGCTTTCACGTTTTATTGAAGAGATATTGAAAGAGCCAAAATATTTAGTTGTTGAAGAGGTTCCAAGTCAGATAGAATATCCCTTTTTACCAGCAGAGCTTGAGGATAAGACAACCTTGGAAAAGGATAAATTGATATACTCTCTTGTTAGAAGGATAGTTTCTATTTCTGATAACCATGATGATATTAAAAATTTTTTTATCAAGAGCATAGAAGATATATTAAAAATTATGGAATATTCAATACCAAAAGAAAAGGGGGAAATTATAGAGGAAATTCGTAAAAAGATAGAAGATTCTTTTGATATTAGGTTAAAAAAACCTTTGATTACTATTTACGAACATGAAAGAAAAAAGGAGGAAAAAGAGATTTTAATTGAAAGTCCCCTGACCCTTAGCTATTCCCATATAGAAGCATACCAAGAGTGTCCACTTAAATACAAATTTTTATATATTTATCATATCCCAAGTAAAGAGACTGCTCCATTAGCCTTTGGGACTCATATTCACCAAGTGCTACATAAATTTTTTTCTCTTATCAAGCAAGGAGAAAAACCAGATCTGAATATTCTTTTAGAAATTTATCACTCTAATTGGGAGACAACAAAATATATGGATAAATATCAGGAAGAGGAGTATAAAAAGGCAGGGGAATTTCAGCTTATATCCTTTTTTGAAAAGAATAAAGAAAATTTTACACCTCCTTTACATCTTGAGAAAAGATTTGATTTTGAAATAGAAAACGTTATAGTTACAGGTGCAATAGACAGGATCGACAAAATAGAAGGAAACCGCGTAGAGGTGATAGATTATAAAACAGGTAAACCAAAAGGTCCTTCATATGTTAAAAAAAGTCTTCAATTATCTATATATGCCTTAGCAGTTAAAGAGTTGTTTGGTTATAAACCAGAACTTTTAAGTTTTTACTATCTTACCCCAAATAAAAAGATCTCTACTACCAGAACAGAAGAAGAGTTATTAGAAACAAAAAAGGTAATTCTTAATGTAGCAGATCAAATCAATAAACAAATATTTGAACCCAAAAAGGGTTTTTATTGTAATTGGTGTGATTATCGCTGGTTATGTGAGGATTCTTTTTATAATAATTATAATAATATAGAAAAATAAAAAAAATTTTGTTATAATATGTTAAAATATTTAAATTTAACAGTAATAAATTTTTTATTTTTAGAGGTGTTATCTAAGCAATAATGGATATTATTTTTGCCGATATTGATCTTGTTTATGAACTTGGTAAGTTTGTTGGAATTCGTTTTCATTTTTTCAAAAAAGAAGATAAAAAACCTATCTCAGTTGATGCCTATAGGTTTGAGAAAAGCCTTTTTATTTGGGATATATTGAATCCCAATAATCCAAATCTTAAAGAGAATGATGAAAAGAAGTTATGCCAGCAATTTCTGTGGGATAGCGATAAAACCACTGTTTTTTTCCGTTTTAAAGGAGATATTGAAGTTTCGCCTGGTACATATATGATCATAAAGGTTGGGGAAGGTATTACACCAGAAGGAGAGTCAAAGATATTAGATAAGAAAGGAAGCTGGTATACATTTGAGCCATGTATGTGGATTATACGTCCTTATGCAGAACTTAACAGAGTGATTCCATGCTCAAAAGAAGGAGGAATAATACTTGGATACTTTTATAGTATAGCAGCTTATAAAGGTGCTCCTCGTCAAGAAGCTATGCAACATCTTGTTTCTTTTTGCAGGAAGAGGGAGGATGTAAAAAGATTACTTGATCTTTTAATAGATAGAGGCCCTATTGAATATATGGGCATTTATCCTGCGTTAGCTGATTTGCTTCTTTCCGTTGTAGATACTCATCTCATTGACATCATGGAGATATTGGAGCCATATATTTATAGCTCTATCAAAAGGAGACAGATATTTGCTATAAGACTTCTTGGTTATCTTAAACTTAGGGAGGCACGCGAAATTCTTTTGAGGATCTATTTTGATAAAAATGTTAATAACGTTCCTATTGGAGAAGAAGATGCCTTAGAATCAAGACTTTTTAGCGGATCAAAGGAGAAAAGGATCACCTCTTTAATGGAAGAGGTTAGAGAGGCAATTAAAGTTACAGAAAAAAGATGGATTTTATCTTTTGAGGGGCGAATCTTAAAGGAAGGCAGTATCTCCTCTTTAGATGCTGAACATTTTCTCGAGGTCTCTAAAAATATAATCAAATCTGTTTCTATTGATAATGAACTTGAACGTTTAATTTTTGAATATGGCAAAAAGATTACTAATCCTCTTTCTTTAATTTTATCCAAAAGATTTTTTAACGAGGTTAAGGAAAAATTAAAAGAAAAAGGATACTCTTTTTCGGTTAGAACTTTAAAAAGCTTTGTTTATCACTATGTTAAGCTTGTTTTAAACAGCTGTGATCCTCTTCTTGTTTTAAAGCTTACACCTGATATGTTAGCAACACATTTTAACCTTAGAAAAAACCCTGAAGAACTTTTTTCTTCTACATTAAGTTATCTTGAAAAACAAAGAAAGATAAAAGAAAAAAAGGAAGGATTAAGAGAAATAGTTTATCTTTTTGATAAATATCATTTTGATTTGATAACCACTTTATTTACTGGCAAAGAAAAAGAGATAAAAAGCTTTTACGAATTAAACTGGAAACCTTCTTTCCTTGTTGACTTTCCAGCTATTACCTCAAGGCTTTTAACTATCTATTCGCTTGATAACTTTTTAGAAGGTGTTAAAAAAGGTGTTTTTGAACCAAAAGAATTCGATAATGAAAGAAAAAGATTACTTAAGATCTGTGGACTTACAAGAAAAGATTGGGGGAAAATCCCTTATGAAGAACTATATAAAGCTGCTAAATATTTTATGACAAAAAAACTTTTTTGCTTTAGAAAAAGCAGAGGGAATACCTTGGAGGTGATCAACTTAGGACCTAAATATTCCCTTAAGTTTGAAGGTTTTTTTACTAAACATGATTCAAATGAGGGAGAAATAAATATTTTAGATGTTCCATTTGACCTTATTCATATTCAGACATCTCTTTTCCATTCTATAAGGATATTTAAAAAAAATAGTATGGTAGGACTAATAGAATGGAGAATCACTCATAAGAATAAGGTATTGATAGAAAAATTTGGAATATTATATGGTCATCGTTTTTTAAGGATGGAATATAATATATTTCTTGTTCTTATCCATCTTGCACTAAAGCATATTATTTTTGCAGAAAATATTCCACCTAAAAAGCTCTTTTTTGAGAAGGTTCTCGAAGAAGAATGGGCGGACCCTGCAGAAGCTCAAATTCTTTCAAGATTTGGTTTTACTACAAATTCATCGAAAAAGGAACTTTTATCACTTCTAAATCAAAATCAAGCAAAAATTGAGATAGGTTATGGTGGTCCTTTGATGGATCTGCCTTATTTAAAGATCTTTAAAGAAAGATCAAAGAAAATTGCTTTTAAGATTTTCTTTCTATATAAGGATGGTACTGTAAATTATGCACCAGGGGTTTATGAAGAATTAGCTACACCTGAGAAGATAGCTTCTATGGTAAAAAGGGGTAGAGCTTATATAAGTGGAAGATATGAAATAAAACCAGGTTACAGTTTATGGCTTAAAAGGTTTTTAAAAGAAAACTAAAGAAGGTATAACAATGCCTGAGATAGATATAAAAGGTTCTTATTCAGTAATTATAACAGGATTAAGATCAGATAGCCAAGAAGTAAAGAAAAAGTTTATTTTTGGCATGAACAAAATCTTTAAAGTATCCCCAAATAAAGTTGAAAGGATATTAGAAAGTTGTCCCAGATTAGTAAAGAGGGATTTAGATAAGGAAAAAGCAGAAAAATTAAAAGAAATTTTGGAAAAAATAGGTGCTGTTGTTGAGATAAGAACTCCTTTAATAAATGAAGAAACAACATCTACTATGACTTTTGCTGAAGAAATTACAGAATTAATGGAAGGAAGCAAAAAGGATAAGGAGGGAGAAAAAGAAGATAAAAAAGAAGATTTAGATAAAAAACAAACTACAAGTACCATAACCTTAGGTAAAAGGGTTGATTTTGATAAATCCCCTCAATATAAAAA
>JAFDIG010000136.1 GCA_019308145.1 Deltaproteobacteria bacterium
CTACCTCTTTTATAATATCTAGCATTTCAGGAATTATTTTGTATATAACCCCAGCTGGTAGGATAGCTCACTGGACAGATTGGAGATTATGGGGGCTAAACAAAGATGAGTGGAGCGCTGTTCATACTATTTTGGGGTATTGTTTTATTATTGCTGTGATTTTTCATCTCTATTTTAATTGGAAGGTATTGATGAGCTATATCAAATCAAAAGTAAAAGCATATACTAAATCAAGAAAAGAACTTTTACTTGCTACTATTATTTCACTTTTAATTTTAGCAGGAACAATAGCAAATATTCCTCCTTTTAGCTCTGTTATGGAACTGGGAGATAAGATAAAGGCTACCTGGGAAGAATCTAAAACCCCTCCTCCTATTCCCCATGCTGAGTTTATGACATTAGAAGATTTTGTTAAGGAGATCAAAGTGCCATTAGAAGATGTTTTAAAAATTCTAAAAGATAAAGGGATAAAGATAAAAAGTACCAAGCAGATAATCAAAAACATTGCAAAAGAGAACCATATCTCCCCTTTGGAAATATATCAATTGATAGCACCAAAAGAAAGCAAAAAAACATCTTATGGTTATGGTAAAAAAACTATTAAAGAGATTTCAAAGGAATTAAAAATAGATGTTGCAATAGCAAAGAAAAAATTAGAAAAAGCAAAAGGGATAAAAGTAAAAGATGATGATACAATAAAATCAATTGCATCAAAATTAGGGATTTTGCCAATAGATGTAGTAAATATTATTAAGGAGAATAAATAAAAAATCATTAACAGTATTAGTTCAACATGAGAATTGACAATCTATATATTAATATTCTATATTATAAATATTTTGAGGAAGAGAGTAATATTTTAACTTCATAAAGGGGGAGGAAGATGAAAAATGATCCATCCGATAAAAAGTCAAAAAGCAAACCACTAATCTGTCCTTACTGTGGTGCTAAACTTGTGCCTGGACTGACTTTTTGCCCTCGTTGTCATCAAAAGATAACTAAAGAAACCCTTTTTAAAAGAGAAGAAGAACCACGTTATAAGAGAGAAGAAAGGATAGAAGAAGGGGTTGAAGAAAAATTTAAAGAAAAAAAAGAGCCAAAGCAGGAGAGGGTATTTGTTTCAGAACAAGAAGGAACCCCTTGGGATGAAAGGGATTCAGTTGGTTTTTTACAAGGTATTATTGAGACAATAAAAGAGGTTCTTTTTTCTCCAAGCGAACTATTCTCTAAGGTAATTCTTGATGGTAGCATAAAAGATGCTCTTATATTTGCATTAATCGTTGGTTCAGCAGGATGGATTATTGGATTCATGTGGCAGGCAATATTTCAGAATTTTTCAGCTTTAATATTTATGAAAAGATTCGGTCCAATTGGTCATGGGATGGCTTATTCCACAGGGATTGGAATTATTTATATGTTTATTGCTCCTATATTTGTTTTAATTGGTCTTTTTATTGGTTCAGCTATTCTTCATGTTTGCTTAATGATTGTTGGTGGGAATAGAAGCGGTTTTGAAGGCACTTTTAAGGTTGTTGCATACTCTACAGCAACTCAAATCTTAGCAATAGTGCCTATATGTGGAGGAATAGTTGCTGGTATCTGGGCAATTGTTGCAGAGATTATAGGTTTATCAAGAGTACATGATATATCTACTGGCAAGGCAGCGTTAGCTGTATTTCTGCCTATTATAGTCTGTTGTGGGCTTATTGCGGGTATGGGTGTATTAATGCCTTTCTTTTTTGGAGGACCTCATTATCGTCCATGAAGATCATTATAACCTCTTACCCTGTTCACGGTATTGACCATGAAGTGATTTGGGCACCTATTGCAATTTTAGCTATTTTTGCCTCAAGATTTTTCCCCTTTGAGCGATTTCACTACATTTGCCCTTTTCATGCTCTAACAGGGCATCCATGTCCTACATGTGGGATGACACGATCTTTTATCTTTATGAGTAAAGGGAATTTTAAAGATGCTTTTTTCATCAATCCTCTTGGAGCATTTCTTTTTATATTTGCTGTTCTTTATGTTATCTATGCAGCGTATGTGATTATATTTAAGAAAGGTAGAATAAGAATAAAGGTATCAAAGAGAGAAGCAAAGATTATTAGATGTTTAGCAGTTGCCATTATCCTCTTAAACTGGATCTATCTTCTTTTGACTTTTTAAACTTTTTTATATAGAAATTTTAACATTTATAAAGAATCTAAGAACTTAAAATCTCTTCTTCTTTTTTAAGTATTAAATCCCTTGCTGATTTTAGGGATTTTCTTCTTTCTACATACCATCTTTTATGAGATCTTATTCTTCGGCTTAAAGATGCAAGTTCTTCCCTCATAGAGGTTTCAGAAGGACCCCCAATAATTTTGAGCAATGAAACAATGCGGCTTGGTTGCTGGAACTCTTCTATCTCTTTTTCTGTTATATTTAGGATGATCCCAGTTTCAGCAGAGGCTGCTTTTAAACCTTTTAATGTGATTCTCTCCTTACCCTCTTTTTCGGAAAATTTTACAGCTTTTTCCATCAAGATTTTTCCTTCTCTAAAAGGTAAATCCCATTTTTGAATGATATATTCCATCAAAGCAGGTGCTGTAATAAAACCACTACTGCATTGAAGCTCCATTGCAGATCGATTTACAGAAAGGCTTTCTATTATACCTTTTAAAATGGTAGGAATACTAAAAACCTCATCAATAATGTCCATAATAATATATTTTGTCCATTGAGTATCCCTGTTATATCCTACCATAAGGGATTGCCCTATTGAAAGAAGAGTTGATAAAGCACCAGCAATATATGCTGCCTTTGCTTTTATAATTTCGAGTCCAACAGGATTTCTTTTTTGAGGCATAATAGAACTGCCAGCAGAATATCTATCATCTAACCGTATCATGTTGAATTCACGAGTAGACATCAGAATCAAAGTCTGAGCGATTGTTGAAAGATGGTTCATGAAGGCAGAAAAAACAAAAGCTATATGAGCTTCTGGTTCCCATCTATTATTGATCGGATCAAGGGAGTTTTCTGTAGGACCGTCAAATGCCAGAAGTTCTGCGGTGAGTTTTCTATCAACAGGAAAGGAAGTGCCATAACCTGCTGCACCACCTAAAGGACAACGGTTAAAGAGTCTATACCATGCTTCTAAACGTATACAATCCCTTATTAAAGCTTCGGCAAATGAGAAGAATATATGCCCAAATGTAGTTACAGAAGCATGTTGATGATGGGTGAATCCTGGCATTACCCATCTCATCCCTTTTTTACCCTGATTTACTATACTTCTTATAAGAATGAGCATTTTTTCCAAAAGAACAAGGCTTTCTTCCCTTAGATAAAGTATCATATCAAGGGTTATCTGATCATTTCTGCTTCTTCCAGTATGAAGTTTTCCAGCTTTTTCCATTCCAAGCTTTACATCTTCTTTTTCAGGTTCAAGTTTAAATTCTCCTTTTTCCCATTTGTTAAGAATCTCTCTTAAACCTAAGATAAGAGCTTTACCATCTTCTTTAGATATGATCGATTGTTCTACAAGCATAATAACATGAACCCTTGAACCCCAAACATCGTAAGGGACAAGTCTAAAATCAGAACCCTCTTTTATCGTAACATCTCTGCCAGATATAAAAGAGATAAACTCCTTTGGTGGTTGAGTATCAAAACGTGAACCCCAAAGTTTTTCTACCATAATTTAACTCCTTATCTTTTCTTTTCTTTTTGCCAATATCTCAAAAGGAAGTCCCATAATTTTTGCTGCATTTGCACATATCCTCTGATCAAAGCCTCCTGTTTTTATAGAACGAATTTCAGGATAAAATAATGAGCTATCTGATTCTCTTGAGATGATCTCGATATTGCCTTTGTATAATAAAACTTTGTATTTTCCATTTACAACCTTTTGCGATTGACGAATAAAAGCATCGAGATCTTCCTTTAATGGATGGAATGCCTTTCCATGATAAATTAGATATGCCCATATTTGATCTATTCCCTTTTTAAATTGAACCTCATCTTTTGTTAGACATAATTGCTCAAGATCACGATGAAGGGTCAATAAAATTTTTGCTGCTGGAGCCTCATAAATCTCCCTGCTTTTTAGATCCATAATCCCGTCTTCAATTATATCGATTTTCCCTATACCATTTCTTCCACCAATGGTATTAAGTGAAGGCACAATTTCTGATAAAGGAGCTTTACTACCATTAAGGGATATAGGAATACCTTCTTTAAACTCTATCTCTAAAATTTCACCTTTTTCATTTGCCTTTTCAGGAGGAACATACCACATCCATATATCTGATGGCAACTCTTGATTTATTTCTATTGCTCCACTCGCTATTGATCTACACCACATGGTTTTATCATCACCACCACGTATGGTTTCAGTTATCGGTATTCCCCAGTATCGGCACAGCTCCTCTTCTTCTGCGCGTGAAAGATCAAAATCTCTTACAGGTACTAATACATTTAGTTCTGGCGCAAATAACTTGAATACATTATGCATCCTATATTGATCATTCCCTTTGCCACTACTACCCTCAAGAACTGCATCACACCCCTCTTTTGTTCCAATAATAGCTACTTCTTTTGCTATAATTTGGCGAGTCATTGAAGTTGAAACAGGATAACCTAAGTAATCAGAGTTTGCCATAATTGCTAATGCGATCCACTCTTCAGTAAACTCCTTTTTTTTATCTATAAGTTTTGGAGAGATATCAAGCTTTTTTGCTTTTTCCATTGCCATTTTTATCTCATCTTCACCTTGTCCTATATCTAATGTAACCGCTAAAATTTCCTCTGCTTTATATACATGTTTGAGTAAAGCAAGACCTAAAGAAGAGTCCAAACCGCCAGAGTAAGCTATAATTACCTTTTTAACCTTTGGTTTTTCTGGTTCATTAATTTTTTTTAAGATTGATTTAATATCCATAGTACCTCCTTTGTTTCTCATAATGAAATTTTAGAGATACTATATATAGGAAATAAAAATGTCAATCCATTTTTTTATCAAGATTATCCTTTTTCTTAAAAAATTTGTAAGAGGCATTTATCCTTTGTATCACTGTTACAAATGAGAGGATAAGAATAATCCACAAAATTGGCTTCATCCAACCAGTAAGAGCCCCTATAGCAAGCAAAATAATTCTTTCTGGTCTTTCTAATATCCCTACATCACATTTTTTCATTATAATCTCTGCTTTTGCACGAATATAAGGGATAAGAACCGAGCCAAGGATTACTCCACAGGTAAGAACCACCATAGAAGTCAGATTAGCAATTGAATAATAGATAAGGATTCCAAAAAGGATGAATAGGTCTGAAGCTCTGTCTAAGGTGGAATCAAGTAATGCACCAAAATGTGATGCCATCTTTCTCTGCCGTGCAACAGCCCCATCTAATAGATCAAAAAGACCAGCGAAAAGTATGGCTAACCCACCTATTTTCCAGTAACTTATGGATATTAAAATAGCGGCAATAAGGTTGAATATAAGACCTATTATGGTTAAAAGATTTGGATGAATACCCTTTAGTCCTATTTTTTTTATCAGGTTCATTGCTTGGGAATCAAATTTACCACCAAGACGAGAACTAAGCATAATCCCTCCTTATTTATGAATATTAATTGAAAAAAAGGATATTTTGTTTTAGAATAAACTAAAATTAACAAGAGGACAAGCATGAATAATAAAAAATTTAATAGCTTTATTGAAAAATTGGGAGAACCAAGAATTCCATCTCCAATAGTAAATGGCAAATTTGAAAAAGATACATCTCGCATACTGTGGGATATAAGTTTAAAAGAAAGGAAAATTAAAGATAAGGAGGATATAATAAGTTTAGAGATTGCTGGCCCAAGGGAGATGATATATTTTGATCCTAAAAAAGTAAAAGCAGCCATAGTAACTTGTGGAGGGCTTTGCCCTGGTATTAATGATGTAATTCGGGCTATTGTATTGACATTATATTATACCTATGGAGTTAGAAACATAGTGGGAGTTAAATATGGATTGCAAGGATTTATCCCAAAATATGGTCATGAATTCGTAGAACTTTCACCAGATGTAGTTTCAGGTATACATCAGTTAGGCGGGACTGTTCTTGGTACTTCTCGGGGCCCTCAGAATATAGAGGAAGTCGTTGATTGTCTTGAGATGACAAATATAGATATGTTATTTATTATAGGTGGGGATGGAACCCTTAAAGCAGGGGAGGAGATCCACCAAGAGATAAAAAGAAGGGATCTTAAGATCTCTATTATCGGGATTCCGAAAACAATAGATAATGATATCGCTCTTATCGCTCGCTCATTTGGTTTTGATACAGCGGTAGAAAAGGCTGCTGAGGTATTAAGATGTGCACATGTTGAAGCTACAGGAGCCCCTAATGGAATTGGACTTGTAAAAGTTATGGGTAGAGAGTCGGGGTTTATCGCATGCAACGCTGCCTTGGCTCATAAAGATACAAATGTTGTTTTGATCCCTGAAGTGGAATTTGACCTTTACGGTCCAAAAGGTCTTTTTAGATATTTAAAACAACGTATACTTGATAGATCTCATGCTGTAATTGTAGTTGCAGAGGGTGCAGGGCAACATTTTTTTAAAAAAAGAAAAAAAGAGAGAGATGCTTCTGGCAATATAAAACTTGAAAATATAGGCATTTATCTTAAAGAAAAGATTGAACAATATTTTAAAAGGATAAGAATGCCTGTAAATATTAAATATTTTGAACCAAGTTATATTATAAGAAGTATACCTGCAAATTCAAATGATAGCATCTATTGTGGATTTTTAGGAACAAATGCTGTTCATGCTGCTATGGCAGGAAAAACCGGAATGTTGGTAGGGGAATGGAATAATGTTTATATACATCTTCCCTTTAGCTCTGTTGTAAATAAAAGGAAAAAGGTAGATATTAATGGTAAATTATGGATGAGTGTTCTTGAATCTACTGGGCAACCATCTTTTAAGAATTGATTTTTTTGAACTAAAAAACAAAAATAAAAATAATCTTTTGATAAATATCAAAAAATTCTTATTCAATAAAATATGAATAAAGCTTTTGGGAACGGTTAGAACAAGCATTAATTAAGGCTGGTTTTCTCTTAAAATATAAAATTTTGAGCTTTTTCCTTTGTTTAAATTAATTACCATCCTTTTTATCTCTTTTTTATTAAAGAATTTATTCAAAAACTTGTATTTATCCATAAAATTAAAAGCGATTTGATAATTTTTTAATGCTTCATCATAATCTCCTTTTAAATAGAGCTTTTTTGTTTCTATTAGAAATCTTTTGAACTCATTTTTTATCTTTTCTCTCTCCCGTAAGATCTCTTTATATCTTGCCTGCTCAATCCATTTCCCTTCAAAGAGAATATAACCAGACAAACCTTTGTTGAAATCTGAATCAGATAATTTCCGTTTTATCTCTTCAACAATCCTCTCTTTTTTATTAATATCATACATGGAGATCATTGAAGCATATAGTAATGCCCTTTTATAAAATTTTTCTGCTATCTTATATTGTTGAGTTAAAACATAATTGTCTGCTTTTTCTTTTAACCCTTCCACAATAATAAGATATTCTTTTTCATATTTTAGTTTGATACAAAATATAATCGAAAAGGTTAGTATTAATATTAACAATATTATAATTATAATCTCTAAGATAAAGCTTTTCTTTTTTCTTTTTTTCATATTATTGATTTTAATGCTTTCTTTAAAAATTTATTATATTCTTTTTTATATTTTTCTTTGTTTTTTTGAAAATTATCTAATATATCACTGATTTCTATGATTATATCTTTATCACATTTTGTATAATCATAACTCTTTATTTTTATTTCATTTATTAATTCAATTAAAAAATGTAAGCTGTTTATTAATGACTCAAAAGAATTGTTTATCTCTTCTGTTACATATAGGTAACTCCACTCCATATTCTCTTTTAACCTAACAAAGCTGTTATAAATATTTTCATATGCTCTTATTATATCCTCTTTTTTATCAGCTAATAGTTCAAGAGTATTAATTTCTTTTATATCATCTATATATTTTTTGAATAATTTTACAAGTAATTTTGTCTTAACAAGTAAATCATAATGGGTTTTCGCCCCTTTAAGTATAAATAAGGATGCAAAGGAGTGGTCAACAATTGCAAATATTTTTGAATCATTTTTTATGAAATTATCTATTGGTTTTTTGCTTCCTGATAATTTTAGATAGTAGATATAATTTAAAAAATATTTTGCATTTTCAAAACATAATATTTCATAATATATGCTTAAATAATAAGCGGATTTTTTATCATGGGTTTCATTATAAGATTTACTACAATAGGTAAAACATTTATTTTTTATGATAGGGTCACTAAAATCCTTGCTATTTATATATCTTTCTCCATATTTATAACAAAGAAGAGGCAGAAGATCCCTTCTGCCATGCTCATAGAGCACCTCGAGCTCTTCTGGCTCCATTTTTTCATATCTTTTATTATCACAAGAAACAAAAACGAGAAATAATAACATAATTACGGTTAATACTTTACTGAACACCGATAGTTCTCCCAAATTTACTAAATTTTAATGGTTCTTGTTCCATATATGGATACCAGCCAACCTCAAAGTTATGCATCTTTGCAATCTTCACAAACTCATGATAATAATTAAAACCTGATGGCCTAACAAGAAATACAAGATAATAATCAGATGGATTTAATTTCTTCAATATATGGTAGTAAATAGACTTTTTATTGTAAAAATTGAATTTTTCTCCCTTTTTTATTAATAAATTCTTTTTTTGAACACATATTTCTCCATAATCCTTTTTAATGATCTTATAATATTTCGTATAACCATGATCGGCAGTAATCGGGATAATATAATGATCAACAACCTCTAAGTAAAAGAAATCCTTTTTTACCTGTTTTTCTATTGGGATAATCATCCCTTCAACCATCATTATTTGCTCTTGTCTAAATATCAATAAGAAAAAGAGAATAATTAAGATAAAGACCGCAAAAACGTTTGTTATGATGTCCAGAAATGATCTATCTTCCATTATTTATTTCCTATCAATGATATTGAAAAATCCCAATCTTCAGGGATCGGCATAAAACCCATTGATAATTTATGTTCCCTTAACAATGGGTCTAACTTTCTCTTAAAGATGCTTACACCACTTGGCCTTATCAAAACAAATATATAGAATTTATTTTTTAAAAAACGTTTTGTAATAAAATCTTCAAACAGATCCCAGCTCTCTTTAGGAGAGACTTCGTTAAGCCCTTCTATTTCTAAATATTCACACATTTTATTTAGTTCCATTTTTAAATCTTTATTAGGCAAATACTCCTTATTACATACCAATATCCCATACCCTATGGATGAATTTTTATGTTTTTCACATATTACAAAGAT